>JABFST010000047.1 GCA_013140465.1 Methylococcaceae bacterium | reverse complement strand
CCTTGTTTGTCATCGTGTTGACGCAGGCTGACCGTACAATGCACAGTGTTTTGTCCTTGCCTCTTACTTACATTATGTCTAGCCCATTACAAGCGCGTACCCGATTTTTTGGCGCCGCCACCCTATTGCTGTTGGGTGGTTGGATGCTGCACAGCTATCTGGCTTTATTGTTATGGGCGGTGGTGTTGGCAGTGGCGACTTGGCCCATTTACCAGCGCTTTTTAACCTTAGACCAACGCCAAGGCAAGATGACGTGGATAGCCATTGGGCTTATTTTGCTGATAGCCGCGTTTATATTTATTCCCTTGTGTTATAGCTTGAATCTGTTGTTGCAAGAGGCGGGCAAGCTTGAACAGCTGTTGCACCATGCCCAAACCGAGGGTGTGCCGCCGCCGGTTTTGCTAGCCTCACTCCCTGCGATAGGGCCTAGGTTGAGTGCGGTTTGGACCGATATGCTGGGTACGCCAGCTGCCGCCCAAGCCACTTTGCAAGGTATCGATATGCGTGATGCGCTGGGCTATGGCAAGCTGTTTGCTGGGCAATTGTTGCACCGATTTTTTGGCTTTTTAATGGTCTTGCTGGCCTTGCTATTTGTATACCAACATGGCGACACCTTGGCGCTACATGTTTACGCCACCAGCAACCGCGTATTTGGCGCCAAAGGCGGGCGGTATTTGTTGCACGCCACCGCCAGCGTGCGGGCTACGGTCAATGGCATGGTGTTAATAGGTTTGGGCAAGGGGCTGTTGCTAGGGATGGCTTATGCGTGGGTGGGTTTTGGCAATCCGGCGATATTGGGGGCAGTGACAGGTGTGTTTGCGCTGATACCGTTTGCCGCCAAGCTGATTTTTGGTGCGTGTGCGCTGGTGCTGGCGGCAGATGGGCAGCTTGCAGCCAGTGTCGGTTTGTTTGCTTACGGCATGGTGTTGACGCTGATCGCCGACAATTATGTGCGTCCGGCCTTGATAGGCGGCGCGGTCAAATTGCCGTTTTTGTGGACCTTATTGGGCATCTTCGGCGGCATGGACACGTTTGGCTTGTTGGGTTTGTTTTTAGGGCCGGCACTGATGGCGACGCTAATGTCGGTTTGGCGGGATTGGTTGGAGGATTTGGATAAGCCTCCTTCCAATTTGCATGGCTAAATACTTAGGATTCTGGAGGGATGCGGTGTTTGCGTTACAATGATGGTTGAGGGTGGGTTTGGCCTTTGTGGCCGGATCTGGCAAAACTGTTAATTTTAAAGAGCAAGGATTCCTTATGCACACAGAGACTTTAAGCCGCCTTAAACATGGGCATGATTTTGCGGTCATCAATAAAAAAGGCGAACGGCGCACTAAAATTGTCCTGATCCTGACTTTTTTGACGATGGCCTTAGAAATTGTCGCGGGTACGGTGTTTGGGTCGATGGCGTTATTGGCGGATGGTTGGCACATGGGCACGCACGTTGCGGCGTTTATGATTACTTTGTTTGCCTACCGTTATTCGCGCGTCCATGCCAACGACCAAACCTTTGCTTTTAGTGCGGGCAAAGTGGGGGTGTTGGGCGGTTTTGCCAGTTCGGTTGCACTAGGTGTGGTGGCGTTGATGATGTTGGTGGAATCGGCGGAGCGTCTGCTGCATCCCCATCTTATCCGTTTTGACGAGGCTATTGCTGTTGCCGCTTTTGGTTTGGCGATTAACCTGTTGTGTGCGTTGTTGCTGAAAGAATCCCATCACCACGCCCATCATGACCACGATCATCACCATCACGATCACGATCACGATCACGATCACGGACACGATCATCATGACCATAACCTGAAAGCCGCGTATCTGCATGTGCTGGCGGATGCGTTAACCTCGGTGTTTGCCATTATTGCCCTGTTGGCGGGCAAATATTATGGCTGGATGTGGTTGGATCCGGTCATGGGTGTCGTGGGTGGCTTGGTGATTGCAAAGTGGTCTTATTCCTTAATGAAAGAAACCAGTCCGGTGTTGTTGGATGAGAGCATAGATCTCAACTACAAAACGGCGATTATCAACGCTTTAGAAAATGATGCTGACAACCGGGTTGCCGATTTGCATATTTGGCGGGTCGGCCCTAGCCATTTTGCGGTGATTGTTTCAGTGGTGTCGCATACCCCGCAAGCACCCGAGCATTACAAGGAATTGTTGCAGGGTTTCCATAGGCTGGCGCATATTACCGTTGAGGTGAATGCTTGTCATGGGGAAGGGTGTGTAGCGGTGGATTAGCGTTTTTGAAACCTTAGCCCAGTTGTGGGCAAGCGGCAATACAAAACCGTCAGGCAATAAAAAGCCCGCATAAAGCGGGCGTGTTGAGTTGGTTATATTTATTATTATCTAGTTGCTACCAGGACAACGTAACTCAAACAGTATTACTCTTTTATTATTGTTATTGGTGCGCCTTAAGGCTTTCCCCCCCTCTGACTGGTGGTTAAACCAGCCTAGCCCCGTAAAGCTGGCGTATTGTATATCTAATAAATTACTAGCGTCTACAAAAAAAATCAGAGTGTGTGTAAAAACTTAACACTATAAAAAAAATACAATAAATACAGTTATTTATTATCCGTATGCAAACGTGCTGGCGGGTGGTGTCTGGCAATCGGCGCAGGAGGTGTATGCAGGGATTTTAGGCTTGTGGGCGTACTAGCGAGTTTAGCCCAGCAACTCCCAAACGGGTTGGATGTGTGCGGGCAAGGGCGCGAGCCTGCCTAATTCTACCCAAGGGTTGGCGGCATTGTGAAAATCAGAGCCTACGGAGCCGGCCAATCCGTAGTGTTTGGCGTAGCCGGCAATTAGCCGTATTTCGTCAGGGTTCATGCGACTGGTGATGACTTCTATGCCGAGTCCGCCCGCGTCTTTAAATGCCGTGAGCAATCGTTTTAGCCAATTGGCACTGAGCTTATAGCGCAAGGGATGCGCCAATACAGCCACGCCGCCCGCTTCGGTAATCCAGCGCACGGCTACTGCCAGTTCCGCCCAATCGGTACTGACATAAGCGGGTTTGCCTTTCGCCAAATAGCGGTCAAACGCTTCTTGTTGAGTATCAACGTGGTGTTGTGACAGCAAAAAATCGGCAAAATGGCTGCGCGTGATCATGCCGGGGCCTACCGCCAGTTTAACTGCCGCCAAGGCGCCGGGTATGCGTTTTTGTTCCAGTTTTAAGGCAATTTTTTCGGCGCGTTCCAAACGGGTTTGTTGTAGGTAGTGGGTTGCTTCGGCTAATGGCGGGTAACTGGGGTCTATGCCTAGGCCAACAATATGGAAACATTTTTTCTGCCAATTGGTGGACAGCTCTATGCCCGCAATTAAGTCTATGCCGACTTGTCCGGCACAGGTTTTGGCTTCTGCCAATCCTGCGACGGTATCGTGGTCGGTCAGGGCCAAACGGGTCACGCCCTGTTGCTGCGCACGCTGCACCAGTTCGGTAGGGGACAGTGCGCCGTCGGAGGCGTTGGAATGGCAATGCAAGTCGTAAAGTTCAGTCATGGTAGGGTGCTTGGTGTTATTGGTATTCGCCATAGAGTTTGGCATAAAGCCCTTTTTGGCCAATTAAGGTGTCGTGGCGGCCTTGTTCGCAGATTTCGCCTTGTTCAAACACATACACATGGTCGGCTTGTTTGACGGCACTTAAGCGGTGGGCAATGATGAGCGTGGTGCGGCCTTTTAGGAATGTCGCCAAAGCCGCGTGCAGGTGGTGTTCGGTTTCGCTATCCAAAGCCGAGGTGGCTTCGTCCAAAATGACCACTTTAGGGTTGGCAACCACCATGCGTGCGATTGCCATGCGTTGGCGTTGCCCGCCTGACAAACGCATCCCCAAACGCCCGACTACGGTGTCCAAGCCGTGTTCCAGCTCTTTTACAGTGGTCGCCAATTGCGCGATGTCCAGGGCTTTCCAGAGTGCCGCATCACTGACCCGTTTGCCTAGGGTAAGGTTGGCGCGTAAGGTGTCATTAAACAGTACGGGGTTTTGTAGCACCGTGACTACATTTTCCCTGACCACATCCAAGCCGATGCGCTCTATCGGTACGCCATCAAAACAAATTTGCCCCGAGCTGGGTGGGTACAGCCCTATCAAGGTTTGGATTAACGTCGATTTGCCGCCGCCACTGGCCCCGACCAACGCCACTTTTTCGCCCGCCTTGATTTTTAACTGAATGCCGTTGAGTATTTTTTCTTCGCCATAGCT
>JABFST010000408.1 GCA_013140465.1 Methylococcaceae bacterium | reverse complement strand
GTATCAGGCGGAGATTCCACAAACTGGCTTAACAAAGGCCGCCGTAAGCCTAAGCCCGCACCGTCAACAAGATGTAAAGTCGTTTTCACAAAGCTACCTCTAGGGGGTCTTAAACAACAAAAAGGCATGTAAACATGCCTTTTCGTGCGTCCGTTTGCTGACGTAGCAGTTTATTTTGCGGGGGTGGCTGGCTTGTTCATGCCTTCGCCACACGCGCCTTCTTTGGCTTTACCGGCACTGTCTTTGGCCATATTGCCACACGCGCCTTCTTTGCCTTTCATCATCGCGCCACAAGCCGCTTCCATGCCAGGTTTCATTTTGCCGTCTTTCATCATATCGCCACATGCGGCTTCAGACGATTTTGCCGCACCTTCGGCAGGAATCACTTTCGTGCCTGGGTGTGAGCTACCTGCACAAGCGCCTTCTGGGGCTTTCGGTTTCGCCATGTTCATAGATGCGCCACAAGCCATTTCAGCGGCTTTGTCGGCTTCGGCAAGCTGCATATAACCGCTGGACAACTCGGTCATACCAAAAGGGTTGGCTTCAGCCTGTGCAGCCGTAGCGGCAAAGCTTGATAACACGGCTACGCCCATTGCAGCGGCTAAAGGTGATTTATTATTTTTTTTCATCGTGACTCCCAAATATTATTATTAATTGATAACTACGCTTCATCCAACAGAACTATCATACCAAAGACCTATCAAGAAAAAATAAATATCATCATTTTCAATAGGCTTATACCAAACAAGACCAACAAAACCCACCACAGTTCAACGCTTTCATAAACGCGAAAGGGCAACAGCATTAGCCGATGCCGGATCAGGACTTTATAAGCCCCTAACCCAAATTTTTTTCCTTAAATTCGCACAAATCTTCCAGCACACAGCTTAGGCAACGTGGCTTCCTCGCTATACAAGTATATCTGCCATGTAGGATGAGTAAATGGTGGGCATCAAGTTTATGTTGCTTAGGCGTAAATTTATCCAACTTTAGCTCCACTTGCAGGACGTTTTTTCCCGGCGCCAACCCGGTGCGGTTGCTTACCCTAAAGATGTGGGTATCGACGGCGATAGTCGCTTGCCCAAACGCCGTGTTGAGGATGACATTGGCGGTTTTGCGCCCTACCCCCGCCAAAGCTTCCAATGCCTCGCGCGTATTCGGCACTTCGCCATCATGAGAGTCCAGCAATTGCTGGCACAGTTTGATGATGTTGTTGGCTTTGGCATTAAATAAGCCGATGGTTTTGATATGCGCTTTCAAGCCATCCACCCCCAAAGCCAGCAAGGTTTCTGGGGTATTGGCAACGGCAAACAAGCCACTGGTGGCCTTGTTAACGCTTTTATCGGTCGCTTGCGCCGACAGCACCACCGCCACTAATAATTCAAAAGGCGTACTAAAATGGAGTTCGGTCGTAGGTTCGGGGATAGCTACCGACAAGCGGTCGAAAATGGCGAGGCGTTTGGCTGCGTTCATGGATATATTGTTGTGGGGGTTCGTATTAGTGGCTTAGGGCTTGCTTATCGCACAACGCTACGCCTACCGTTAAGCAATCACAGCTGTAGCCCTTACCCGATCATTGTCCGGCACTTAGGTAAAGCCCAAGCTATTTTCCCAGCAGTTTTTGGAACAGCGCACGCACTGAAAATCCGGCTTTGGGTGGCTCTATTTCAGGCTCTTCGGGCGGTAGCATTTCTTCGCCGGGTGCTGGAAAATAAAAATACTGCGAGCCGTTTTCGTGTAAGCGCAAGTCGCTCATATCGGGGCGGCGGTGTACGGATGAATAATGGCAGATTAATGATTTGCGCAAACGTTCTGGATCTTTGGGTTGTGAACCCCGATGCACTAAGTTGGAATGCCATACCAGCACATCACCGCCTTGGGGGATAAATTGTTCAATTATGCCACCGTGGCGGGTAATTTCATCCTCACACGCGCGTGCCACCCAGTCTTGGGTAAAACTAGGCCATGCGGGCGATGCTTGCTCTTCGGGGGTCAGGTATTGGAACAGTTTTTCTTGGCGCAGCACATCCCATTTATGCGATCCGCGCACAAACTCAAATGGCCCGGCATCAGGGTGAATATCATCCAAGGCTATCCAAACCGCCAGATAATAAGACCAGATACTGGCGGGATTGAGATAAGTGTCTTGATGGAAGTTACGCTCGGTAGATACCCAGCCCGTTAAGGCCAGATGCAAGCCCATTTCTTCGCCTATCACTTCGCGCAATATGTCCGTCAGCGGGCGATATAAAGCCAATGCCTGTAATTCATCACACACCGTATACGGTGTTGGAAAATGCCAACCGCCCCAAAAATTGTCTTTTTGCGTACGGTCTTTGGGCAAGTGCTGTTCACGCGCGGCACAATAAGCGGCACGCATATCGGCGGGCATAAAATTGCGCAAAACAATCACGCCATCGTCTTGCCATTGTTGTTGCAAGGCGGTCAGTTCTGCGCGTGGCATCCGTTCGATGGCGGTTTTGGTGGCTTCGGGTTGGGGTTCGCTGAGGCTGGCAAAGTTAGCGTGTGCCATACGCGTAGCAAGATCAGTCATGTGAGTTCCTTGTGGCTAGTGATGTTTGTCTATCGGCGGAGACAGGGGCGGTGTGGTCGATAAAAGAGGCTAAGTGATAGCCGTGATATATTACTGTATCTGCCGCTTAAACTGTGTGCCTTATGTTGCCTAATCCCTCTTTTACCCCTGCGTGGTGGCTTAACAACCGCCATTTACAAACCGTCTATCCCGCCTTAATGCGCAAGACCGCCCGACCTTGTTGTCGGCGCGAACGCTTGGTGACACCCGACAATGATTTTCTGGACATTGATTGGTGCGGCGAAGGACAACAACCCTTGGTGATGTTATTGCATGGCCTGACAGGCAGCAGCCAATCCGGCTATATCATAGGCTTGCAACAAGCGTTGTTGGCGCAAGGTTGGCGTAGCGTGGCGTTAAATTTTCGCGGCTGTAGCGGCGAGTATAACCATACCGCGCGGTGCTACCATTCGGGGGAAACCGAGGATATCCAGTTTTTATACCACACCCTACGCCAACGCGAACCGCACACGCCAATGGCGGCAGTAGGGTTTTCATTGGGCGGCAATGTGTTGTTAAAGTGGCTAGGGGAACAAGGCAATAGCCTGAATTTAGAGGCCGCCGTAGCCGTATCTGTGCCGTATTTGTTGGCGGAGTGCGCAACCCGCCTGGATACGGGTTTTGCCAAAGTGTATCGGGACAATTTGTTGGCGGAGTTAAAGCATTATGTGGCTGCCAAACACGCATACCTGACCATGCTGGGCAAATCAGAAGAAGCCAATAAACTGGCGCAAGTGGGCGATTTGTCGGGCATCCGCTCGTTTTGGCAATATGATGGCCTAGTGGTTGCCAAACTGCATGGTTTTAAAGATGCACAAGATTATTACCAACGCTCCAGCTCGCGGCAATTTCTTAAGGCTATTCGGGTAGACACGTTATTGCTGCATAGCGAAGATGATCCGTTTATGACCCCTACGGTATGCCCCCAACCTAACGAGTTGTCTGCCAGCACGGTATTGGAGCTGAGCCGTAGCGGTGGGCATGTGGGGTTTATTACTGGCAGCACTCCGTTTAAGCCTAAGTATTGGTTAGAGCAGCGGATAGTGGGGTTTTTGAAGGCTAAGCTTAAATCATAACTGCTGAATGTAGAACCTCCCTCTCCCAAACCTACCTGAGCGTAGCGCGTTGGCTGGGTGTAGCCCGTTGGCTGGGAGTAGCCCGTTGGCTGGGAGTAGCCCGTTGGCTGAGCGTAGCCCGTTGGCTGAGCGTAGCCCGTTGGCTGAGCGTAGCCCGTTGGCTGAGCGTAGCCGAAGCCAATGCTTGGAGTTGGTTTGATGGCTTGGCTTACCATCGTTTTGTCTCGGTGTGGTTGTTCCCTTCGGCTACTTCGACTCCGCTCAGCACAAGTCCGCTCAGGGAACGGATAGAACGTTCGCCGTAAAGGTTGCGGTTAAACACCGTTTGTTGAGCATAACCCGTTGGCTGGGAGTTGCCCGTTGGCTGGGAGTTGCCCGTTGGCTGAGCGTAGCCGAAGCCAATGCTTGGAGTTGGTTTGATGGTTTGGCTTACCATTGTTTTGTCTCGGTGTGGTTGTTCCCTTCGGCTACTTCGACTCCGCTCAGCACAAGTCCGCTCAGGGAACGGTTAGAACGTTCG
>JABFST010000176.1 GCA_013140465.1 Methylococcaceae bacterium | reverse complement strand
CAGGTCTGACCCCGTCTTTGCACTGTAAGGGGCGCGCTGCTAGTGAAAGCCAAACGAAGCCGCCGAACCTTGATAAAAACAAAACTTCAAAACAAAGACGGGGTCAAGCCTTTCATTTTGCATTTTAATGTTTTCTAGCAATAAGTGTGTAAAATGTAAGGCCTGACCCCGTCTTGTGTGACCCCGTCTTGTGTAAGGCCTGACCCCGTCGTGTGACCCCGTCTTGCTTATAAATAGCGAGCCGGGCAGGCCTGACCCCGTCTTTGCACTGTAAGGGGCGCGCTGCTAGTGAAAGCCAAACGAAGCCGCCGAACCTTGATAAAAACAAAACTTCAAAACAAAGACGGGGTCAAGCCTTTCATTTTGCAAAGACGGGGTCAAGCCTTTCATTTTGCATTTTAATGTTTTCTAGCAATAAGTGTGTAAAATGTAAGGCCTGACCCCGTCTTGCTAGCAATAAGAGTGTAAGTTGTAAGACCTGGCACCGTTTTTGTGGACACCGTTTTTGTTATCGCGCCAGTCCGTGTTGAATGATGAGTTAGCCATTTTTCGCGAACATCGCATAAGGCGGTGCAAAGCTTAGGTTTTTGATGCCAAGCCTAGTGGTGACAGAAATATCGGCAATATGCGGCTTTATATTTTCAGGTTTTATCTTGCTTGGAAATTCCAACAAAAATGTACCATCTTTGCGCATATGAACGAATGGAATTTCCATTTTTATTTCATCAGGAAGAAGCATGACTTTCATTTTTGCTACTTCTCTAAAACATCTCTCTAAATGCTCGCCGTCCAACATTTCCGGAACTACTTCGCTAATCCTTATATGTTTCCTAACGACGGAGGCAAGGCAGGCCGAGGCGAAATAGACGTTAATCAAGTGATAGGGAATATCTCGATTTATGGAAAATCCTGTGTTGAGGTCGTTGAATTTTGAGTGAATTTTTGGCTCAGGACCAATTGTGTTTATTTCTACTAGTCCTTCTATGAAATATCCAATTATGAGATTGTTTTCCCAAGCGTATGAAAACGGGCGAATTCGGCGGTGTTGATGTTTTATTTGATTTATTATTTTTGAGGCGTGCGAACGGTAGTTTTTTGTGTTTTCGTTGAACTCTCGAACAGCCTTGGTAAATTTATTGCCATTGTCGGCATCTGGAAATAGAGATTTTATTATTGACTGGCAAGCCTCGATGAAATTGGACGTGTAGAAAATTAGGTTGAATATGTCAATACGGATATCATCGAGTTCGGAAATGTCGGTTTGCCGATGTAATTGCCTGCGGTCAGCTTCTGCATTGAATCGCTTGGAAAGCCTGTATGCGCACTCAATGACATCATTAAATGTCAGCAGGAATAAATCCGCCGGATGGCTGAGATCTCTATCTTCGTTAAATACGCATGAATCATCAATAGAGGACAGGAGTGACAAGACTTCTGGGAAGTAGCCTGCTGATTTCGTTGGTAGCTCGTATTTCATCGCAGTGATGTGCATGGTTAACGTTTGAGTTAAGGGACGCCGTTAGGCATCCCGCTTGAAAGACGGGGTCACGCTTGAAAGACGGGGTCATGAAAGACGGGGTCAGGCCTTTCATTTTATATTTTAATTTTTTTTTAGCAATAGGAGTGTAATTTGTGAGGCCTGCCCCCGTTTTCTGTTTCTATTTCAACGAAGTTTTTTATTAATTGATTTTATGGAAAATGGTGAGCCAGTTGAATTATCAGGGGTAATAATAAATCCAGTCGCGATAAATCGCGTCTCTACGGTTGCCTTGTTCCCAAACCTACTCTAATCAGTAACTACCCTTCACCGCAAACGCCACATCCGCCGCTTGGCGGTTTTCTTTAACATCATGCACTCTAAACAACTGCACCCCAGCCATGACCCCTAAAGCGGTAGTCGCGGCGGTGGCGGTGACGAGTTCGGCGGGTTCGCTGACTGCGCATATCGATCCCATAAAGCGTTTGCGGCTAGTGCCTAAGAGTACGCGGTAGCCTAGCCCAACCAAGTCTGCCAAATGTGCCAACAAGGCCAGATTGTCTTCTTTACGTTTGCCAAAGCCGATGCCGGGGTCGAGCATAATCTGGCTGTGGCTGATGCCCGCTGCTAAAGCGGCGGCGATGCGTGCTTGCAAGTGGCTAAGCACTTCTTCAACCACTTGGTTATAAAACGGATTGTCCTGCATGGTTTTGGGCGTACCCACGCTGTGCATCAAGATAATCGGTGCGCCTGTTTGGGCGGCAACAGTCAGTATCGCAGGGTCGGTTTGCCCTGCGGATACGTCGTTAATCCAATTGGCCCCTGCGGCTAACGCGGCTTGGGCAACCTCGCTAGAGCGCGTGTCTATGCTAATCGTGACATCACTGTGCTGTGCGCGGATGGCGGTGATGACTGGGATGACGCGGCGGATTTGTTCGTCGGCGGCCACCGCCTCAGAGCCTGGGCGGGTGGATTCGCCGCCGATGTCGATAATGTCCGCGCCATCCGCCAGCATTTGCGCCACTTGTGCAAGGGCGGCAGGTATCTGGATAAATTGGCCGCCGTCTGAAAAACTGTCGGGGGTGACGTTTAATATCCCCATAATCAGCGGTTTGTTGTCACTGGACATGTTTGGCGCTCCTCACCTTGTTGGCTACAGATTCGGGTATAATGCCCGCTTACTGTCGATTGTTGAATGTTGTCATGGAAAAACCCCGCTTAGCTTGGGCGCTTACCGGCTCAGGCCATTATATAGAAGAATGTCTGGAATTTTTGCTGACCTTGGATGAGGTGGACGTGTATTTGAGCTTGGCGGCGGAAGAAGTCATCAAAATGTATGGCTACCACTTGGACGACATCCGCGTAAAAATGCCGGTTTATCGGGATAAGGCGGCCTCAGCTCCCCCTGTCGGGCATTTTTATAAAGGCTATTACCATACTTTCGTTATGGCACCTGCCACGTCTAATACGATAGCCAAATGCGTGTTGGGGATAGCCGATTCCTTAGTCACCAACTTGTATGCCCAAGCGGGTAAATGCCGCGTACCCAGTATTGTTTACCCGTGCGACATTGCCCCAGAAATGGAAACCACTGCCCCTAAAGGCAAAAAAGTCATGGTGTATCCGCGCCCGATTGATTTGGAAGCCACCCGCAAAATCAGCACTTTTGCTTATACCGAGGTGGTAGACAGTGTTGATAGCCTGATTGTCGCGGTCAATCGGCGTTTGGCAGTGGTGCAGGGCGGATAGATGAGCGAACATATCTTATTCCTGACCGGCAAGCTGGCGGAAAAACAACTGCGCAGCATCTTGGAAAAAATGCAGCCAGCATTCACTTATACCGTGCATCAATTGGGTTTGAAAGTGGCGGCGTTAATGACGGCGGAGATGATCGCCAGACGTTTGCCCCAAACGTTTAGCGCAGATCGGATTATTGTGCCGGGCCGTTGTCGCGGCGATTTGGCGGCCTTATCCAGCCAATTGGGTGTGCCTGTGGTTAGAGGGCCTGAGGAACTGAAAGATTTGCCGCAGTATTTTGGCAAGGCGGCGCAAAAGCCGGATTTAAGCCAGTACCACGTCAAAATCTTTGCCGAGATTGTCGATGCGCCCCATATCAGCGTTGCCGATGTCCTACAGCGTGCGCACTACTACAAAAACAACGGCGCGGATGTGATTGACATAGGCTGTTTGCCCAGCACCGATTTTCCACATTTGGAAGCGGTTATCGGTAGTTTGAAGCAACAAGGGTTTATGGTCAGCATTGATTCGTTGGAGGCTGACGACTTGTTGCGCGGCGCGAAGGCGGGCGCGGATTATATGCTCAGCTTGCACGAAAGCACTTTGTGGATTGCCGACGAAGTGGCGGCAACGCCGATAATAATTCCTGAAACCCATGAAGACTTGGCGTCTTTAGATCGGGCGATTGCAATAATGCAGGCCAAAAACCGTGCGTTTATTGTCGATCCTATCTTAGATCCCGTGCATTTTGGCTTTACCGACTCGATTGTGCGTTACCATACCGTCAGAAAACGCCATCCCGACGTCGAGATCATGATGGGCGTGGGCAATATCACCGAACTCACCCATGCCGATACGGCGGGTATGAATGCCTTGCTGCTGGGGATGTGTTCAGAATTGTCGATCAACCATATTTTGGCTACCGAAGTCAGCCGCCACGCGTGTCGTGCGATTAAAGAAGCCGACTTGGCGCGGCGCATTATGGCGGCGGCAAAAGTCCACAACACCTTGCCCAAGCATATCGACCCGGGCTTAATGGCGGTGCATGAGACCGCGCCGTTCCCGTATACCTTGGCAGAAATACAAGAGCTGGCAAGCCAGATTAAAGACCCCAGCTTCCGCATTCAAACTAGTAGCGAGGGCGTGCATGTGTTTAACCGCGATGGCTTGCTGACGGCAACCGACCCGTTTGCCTTATTTCCGCAACTGAATGTGGGTAACGATGGCGGTCATGCGTTTTATTTGGGCGTAGAACTGGCGCGTGCCGAAATTGCCTGGCAATTAGGCAAACGCTTTACCCAAGACCAAGCCTTGACGTGGGGGTGTGCCGCTACCCAAACTGAACCAGAAGTGGACTTGCACAGCTTTAAGCCAGCGGGGACAACTTTGCAGAAACCGCATTAACCCACCTCATTCCCCCGATACCGTTAGGGTGTAAGCACACCCCAGACCTAAGCGTACACAGGCACAGGCCGTCAAACTAGCCGACGGGCGCACGATTGCCGTACAGGACATATATGATTCAAGAAACCCTAGTGACCACCCAAAACGCCAGCGGCGTTGCCCATATCGCCCCTATGGGCATCCATCTTATTGGCGATGATGTGATTATTTTGCCCTTTCGCCCATCAACGACCTTAGACAATATTTTAGCGACGCAAACTGCCGTGTTAAACCATTGCGATGATGTCCGAATTTTTGCCGGATGCCTGACAGGCCGCAGGACTTGGCCTTTGCGCACGGCAGATGTTGTCCGTGGTACGGTTTTATGTGCGGCTTTGGCGCATACAGAACTTGAACTGGTGCGTGTAGAAGAGGATGCCACGCGCCCCAAGCTGTTCTGTAAAGCCGTACACAGTGCCAACCATGCCCCGTTTCAGGGTTTTAACCGCGCCCAGTTTGCGGTGTTGGAAGCCGCCATTTTAATCAGCCGCTTAAACTATTTGCCCTTGGCAAAAATTGAGGCGGAAATTGATTACTTGCGCAGCGCGTTGGAAAAAACCGCAGGCCCTAGGGAATGGGAAGCGTGGACTTGGCTGATGGCGATGATTGCTGCCTTTAAAGCGGAGGCTAGGCCATGACAGGCATGTTGGCGAGCGTGAACAGCGTGGCAGAAGCTTTGTCGGTGCTGGCGGAAGGCGTGGACATTATAGACCTTAAGCAAGCCGCAGCCGGGGCGTTAGGGGCGTTGGACATAGCCACCGTGCAAGCCATCGTGGGTCAAGTTGGCGGTCGCTGTCCGGTCAGCGCAACCATAGGCGATTTGCCGATGCAGCCTGAGTTAGTTTTTAACGCCGTGTTGGCAATGGCGGCGACAGGTGTCGATTATATTAAGATAGGCATTTTTCCAAATGGCGATAGCCTAGCGACTGTGCGCAAACTCGCCGAGTTAAAACCCCGACAGTTGGCGTTAATCGCCGTCATGTTTGCTGATACGGAGCTGGACTATAGCCTGTTGGCGCAGTTACAAGCGGCAGGATTTAAGGGCGTAATGTTAGACACGATGGACAAACAGCGCGGCTCTTTAAGCACCTTGCTCACGGCTGATGCCATCGCCGATTTTGTCGGCACGGCTAAGGGGTTAAATCTGCTATGTGGTTTGGCGGGTTCATTACGGCTGGCGGACATCCCCGTGCTATTGCCTTACCAGCCCGATTACTTGGGTTTTAGGGGGGCTTTGTGCGTACACCATAATCGGGTAGGGCAGTTGGACACGGCGGCGGTTGCTGAAGTTTTGCGTGCACTGAGGGGGCAGAAAAGCTAAGTTGGGTTGGGCGATAGCCTTACACTTTGTACCCTAACGTATTAAGTTTTTGTACTTATTCAGGCCCCCTCGCAAGCTCCCCCCCTTGAAAAAGGGGGGGGTATTAAATAACCCCCCCTAACCCCTCCTTTTTAAGGAGGGGGCTGAATGTTTACAAGTTTTGTAACTATTCAGAGCGACTTCTAATAAGTCAAATTTACCGTAGGCTGAGCGGAGTCTTTACCGTAGGCTGAGCGGAGTCGAAGCCGGTTTGTTCGCTTCGACTCCGCTCAGCGAACGGCTGTTCCGCTCAGCGAACGGCTGTTCCGCTCAGCGAACGGCTGTTGTGCCCCGGATGCTGAATAGTTACCAAGTTTTTTACTGTTCGTGTAGCGCGTGCATTTCGCTTAACTCAAGCTGCAATGATGCGCTGCTTTAAACTCAACTATTGGCTAACTGGTATAATATTAGCCGATTAATGGTTTAACGGCACGAGGCAAAATAAATATGACTTTTACATCAACGGTTTATTCAATTTTAGGAGCAATCGATGCAAATCACTATTAACGCCCCTGATAATTTGCCGCAGGCTATTATTCAGCAACAAATACAGGAACTGGAGGCAAAGTTTAAGCAACAAGCCAACCGCTTAAGCACTGGAATCAGCGATAAAAACGAAAGATACCTAGCCATAAAAAAGATTTCTGAGGAATATGCCAGCTTGCCCGTTCTCGACCCTAGAGATGCTGATGAAATTTTAGGTTACCACCAAAGCCCAATGGGTTTATGGGGGGATGAGTAGTGGTCGTTGATTCTTCTGTTTTGATAGCCATTTTATTGAATGAACCAGAGGTGGAAAGCTATAGAAGACGTTTGGCAGATGCTCAGGATATTTATATCAGCGCCGTCAGTATCGTTGAATCCTCAATGGTTATCGAATACAAAGGCGGAGAACTAGGGGCTAAAAAATATGATGAGTTGCTGAAAATAATTGCACCAACAATTATTGCTTTTGATGAACAGCAAGCCAAACTTGCCAGAATCGCTTGGCAAGAATACGGCAAAGGAAGACACCCCGCAAAACTCAATTTTGGCGATTGTTGCAGTTATGCCCTCGCTAAATACATGAATCAGCCCTTGTTATTCAAGGGCGATGACTTTTCAAAAACGGACTTGCTTTTAGCTTAATTCGGATTCATACATCCATCTGAAACCGAGCTAGAAAACGCACTGATTGTCCAGCTTACAGGGCTACCGACTGTTAATCGGTCTACAATGGCATTAGACGTTGCCCTCTAGCCTAGGGGCTGGAGGTATTTCGCTTAACTTCGGCTGCAATAATGCCCTATTTAAAACTCACCAAGGCCGAGTTTCAACCCTGGGGGTACACAAGGCTAAGCCGAATACAATGCAGGGTCCGACGTTTGTGGCACGCACAAAAAAAGCGGGGCTGTTGTGACAGCCCCGCTTTTTCATTATCAGGCGACTTTTAGCTTATAAATGATAAGCCGTTTCGCCGTGTTCGGAAATGTCCAAACCTTCACGTTCTGATTCTTCGCTGACGCGTAAGCCAATCATAATGTCCACGAATTTAAAGGCGATAAAAGATACTGCGCCAGACCAGACGATACAGATGACAACACCCCACAGTTGGCTGATGAATTGGGTAGACATGCTGTATTCCAAAACGCTGTTGGTAACATAATCATAAACGCCTGTTCCGCCTAAGGCTGGGCTAGCGACGACAGCCGTACCCAAAGCACCGATTATGCCGCCGATGCCGTGTACGCCAAAGGCGTCTAATGAGTCATCATAGCCGAACATGCTCTTTAGGCCCGTGACTGACCAGAAGCACACTGCGCCTACGACCAATCCTAAACCAATCGCACCCATAGGGCCAGACCAACCGCAAGCGGGGGTGATTGCAACCAAACCAGCAATAGCACCTGATGCGCCGCCTAACATGCTGGGTTTGCCGCGTATCAGCCATTCTGCCGCTGTCCAAGCCAAAGTAGCCGCTGCACTGGCTAATAAGGTGTTGACAAACACTAAAGCTGCCAAGCCGTTGGCTTCCAAGTTGGAGCCGACGTTAAAGCCAAACCAGCCTACCCACAACAAAGAGGCTCCGACCATTGTTAAGGTAACGCTGTGTGGGGCTAAAGATTCTTTTTTAAAGCCCAAACGTTTGCCGACTACCAGACAGCCGATCAAGCCTGCAATCCCTGCGTTAATATGTACGACCGTGCCACCTGCAAAGTCCAACGCGCCTTTTTGGAACAAAAAGCCCGCTGTTGCCAAGGCAGATTCGCCCGCTGCGGCATCGGTATACGCATCTGGGCCTGCCCAATACCAAACCATGTGCGCTATAGGCAAATACGCAAAAGTAAACCAAATGAGCATAAACACTAAAATCGCTGAAAACTTAACCCGTTCAGCAAACGCACCTATGATAAGGGCAGGGGTAATACCTGCGAACGTCAGCTGGAAGGCGACATAAATATATTCAGGGATATAAATGCCTTTGCTGAATGTCGCCGCCATCGATTCGGGCTTGATGCCGTTTAAGAACAATTTGCTAAAGCCGCCAAAAAAGGCATTGCCTTCAGTAAAGGCAACGGTATAGCCATAAACGGCCCACAAAATGGCCATCATGGAAAAAATCACAAACACCTGCATCAATACCGACAGCATATTTTTGGCGCGTACCATGCCGCCGTAAAACAAGGCCAAACCCGGAATAACCATCAGGATGACTAACACCGTAGCGACGATCATCCATGCGGTATCGCCTTTATCGACAGTTTGAGTGACCGCAGCGGCAACAGCAGCTACAGGGGCAGCAGGAGCGGCAGGGTCTTCGGCCAAGGTTAATCCCGAATAAGCCAATAACGCCATTGAGGAGCAGTGTTTTAATAAATGTTTCATAGAGTCCTCCCTCATGCCTAAAGTGCTTCGTCGCCGGTTTCGCCAGTGCGAATCCGAACTACTTGTTCTAAATTGGTGACGAAAATTTTGCCGTCACCGATTTTTCCTGTGTTTGCCGCACGCGTAATGGCTTCCACCGCCTGGTTGACCAGTTGGTCGGCGACAGCCACTTCTACTTTTGCTTTAGGCAAAAAATCCACGACATACTCAGCGCCACGATAGAGCTCGGTATGGCCTTTTTGGCGACCGAAACCTTTGACTTCGGTCACGGTTACACCAGAAACCCCCATGTCTGAAAGCGCCTCACGGACATCATCCAGCTTAAAAGGTTTAACAATTGCGGTTATCAGTTTCATGTGTTCCTCTCTTTTTTAAAGTAACGATTCAATTTACTTAAAGCAGAGACTGTGCCAAGTGCTAAGGGCTAATATGCCGATTAGGGCGATAGGAACGTAAATGCGGCGGCTTTATGGCTTTTGGGCGGGCTTTTTTTAGGGCGGTGCTTAAAAATTGGGCAAAATTAGCGTAGAGATGCTATGGATTAGCGAATAGGTGCAGTGTTTTTATCAATAGGATGCACTGATTTAGTGCTAACAGGGTGTTTGCGATTCAATGTGGTGCGCTAGCCCTACAGGTTGGCGTTAGGGGGGTAAACGCAGGTAAAATTTGCCGTTTCCGGCACACCGCAGCCTCGATTTGCCGGAAACGCCGCTACTCGCTTACGCTCAAAGCGGTTTATTTTGGCCTATGGGGTGGTGTGCAACGGCTTTAGCTGTTGCCTAGTCGGCAATTAAACAGGGAGTATAGAGAACGCAGGAAGTAAAGCGAAATTAATTCCCCTCACCCTACCCTCTCCCTGTGGGAGAGGGAATTTATGTAGATTTATCAGTTTCGGACTTTATACAACGCCTACAGCCGTTGTACACCGCTTAAGCTTGGGTATAGCCCACTTTGAGTTCGCTGGGCTTGGCAAGGTTGCCGTACAAAACGGGGCCGCGCCGATTCGCCGCCAAATGCCGGACAATTTTGTACACATGCTCAATGTCTGTGCTGGCGTGAACTTGCTCTGCCAAGTCGGCGAGCGTGACGGGTTCTGGATTGGCCTTTAAGGTGTGCAGGATTTTACGCTGCAAGTCCAATAAGCTTGCCGCCGCTTTTTTGCCAGCTTCTACGCCGGGTTGGTCGTAGGCGTTGATGTTGACTAATGAGGCATATAAGCCCACGGTGCGCTCAAACAGGGCGATTAACGCACCAATGGTGCGGGCATTGACTTGGCTGAGGGTGACGGTGATGGACGGGCGTTGGTTTTCATATAAAGCTTCGCGTGTGCCTTGCAAGAACCCAAACAGGAAATCGCCCGTGGTGATGTCAGGTTCAATTTCAATCGAAGGGCCATTGCGGTCTTCCAGCACTTCAATAAATACGGCAAAAAAGTTTGCCACGCCATCGCGCAGCTGCTGCACAAACGCATGTTGGTCGGTAGAGCCTTTGTTGCCATAAACGGCAAGACCTTGGTGGACGGTGTTGCCGTTCAAGTCTTTGGCTTTACCCAAAGATTCCATCACCAATTGTTGCAAGTAGCGCGAGAACAAGATCAGGCTATCTTTGTAAGGCAACACGACCATGTCTTTTTCGCCTTTGCCGTGGCCGGCAAAATACCAAGACAAGGCCAGCAATGCCGCCGGATTTTGTTTGCAGTCGGGTTTGCGGGTGGCATTGTCCATCGCTCTTGCGCCCGCCAACAGTGCGCGTATGTCTATGCCCAACAAGCACGCCGACAATAAGCCCACCACTGACATTTCTGAAGTGCGCCCGCCTACCCAGTCGAACATGGGAAATTCTGCAAGCCAGCCTTCGACGCGTTCCAGTTCATCCATTTTGCTGCCCAACATGGTGACGGCAACCGCATGGGCCGGAAAGCTCAAGCCCTGTTGTTCGTAAGCGTGTTTGACTTCTAACATGCCGTTGTTGGTTTCATGCGTACCGCCGGATTTGCTGGTGACTATCACCAGCGTGCTGCGTAGCCGCGCTTGTAAGCGGTTGAGTATGCGATCAATGCCAGCCGGATCGGTGTTGTCGATAAAATGGATGGTCAGCGGCGGAAAATCGGCAGCGAGTGCATCATCAACAAATTGCGGGCCTAACGCGGAGCCGCCTATGCCTATTGCCAACACATCGGTAAATTTGGGGGCTAGCGGCGGATGTAGGCTGCCGTTATGCACTTGTTGGGCAAAGGTTTCAATTTGTGCCAGGTTGTCGATAATTTCTTGGCGCATCGCTAAGGGCGCAAGTTCCGGGTTGCGCAACCAATAATGCCCGACCATGCGGTTTTCGTCGGGATTGGCGATGGCGCCTTGCTCTAAGGCCGCCATGTCGGCAAAGGCCCGCTCAAACTGGGGGGCCAGCGCTGCTACGAAGTTGTCATTTAAGCCCATGCGGCTTACGTCGAGGTATATCCCCAAGTCGTTATTAAAATAAAGCCAATCCTGATAGTGTTGCCAGAGTTCTTGAGTGTTCATAAGTCTTGTGTTGATGCGTGGTAGTGTTAAGCCAGTCGCTTAGGTGAAGGTAAGCTGGGATGGGTGTTTGCCATAGCCGCTAAGTTACCATGAAATTCATAAGATTGATGGTTGGAAGGGAATTATTTTTGTGTGTGGCGGGTTAAGGGTTAAGTCATGCCTGCTTAATTAAGCAATTAAAATTCCAATCATTGCGACAAATAAAGTATTGGCTGTGCCGTTCTTAAGGGCTGTTACGCGCTGGTACATGCCGCCGTTTGTTCTGTTAGGAGAGTGTCGCATAAGCTAGGTTGGGCGCAATGTAAGCCAACATTTTATTTTGCTGGGTTACGCTACGTTCACAACCTACGGTTTGGCTTTTACGGCACTCTCGCAACGAGGAGGGGACTGCGGCAGTTTATGTCGGCTATGGCTAAGCGGCGGGCTTAGGGTTGCGTTCAGCGTGCACCTTTGCCCCATAAGATCACTTCTATGGTGTTGAACATAATGGAGAAGTCTAAAAACAGGCTGTAATTCTTAACATAGTACAAGTCGTACTGTAGCTTTTGGATGGTGTCGTATTCGTCCGCCCCATACGGGTAGCATAACTGCGCCCAGCCCGTGATGCCGGGTTTGACGCGGTGCCGTTCCTGATAATAAGGGATACGTTCGTTAAAGCCTTGCACAAATTCAGGGCGTTCAGGGCGGGGTCCGACAAAGCTCATGTCGCCTCTGAACACATTGAAGATTTGCGGCAATTCATCAATGCGGCATTTGCGGATAATTTTGCCGACGCGGGTAATGCGGTTATCGTTTTTCTGGGCCCATTGCGCACCATTTTTTTCTGCGTCTGTCCTCATGCTCCTAAACTTAAGCACTTCAAAGTTTTGGTTTTTTTCACCTACGCGCAGTTGGCGATAAAAAATGGGGGCTTTGGGGCCGCTTTCCAGCATGATGGCGAGGGCGGTAAGCAGCATGAATGGCCAGGCGACACACAGCAAGGCCAAGCTGGCAATGATGTCAAAAAACCTTTTTTCTAAGGATCTTAAGTCGCCTTGCGCAAAGCCGTCACAGAATACCAGCCAACTGGGGCTGACATTGCTTAATGAAATCAGCCCTTGTTCACGTTCGTAAAAGCTGACGATGTTCATGACCGTCAAGCCCGACATTTTGCAGTCCAATAATTCAATCAGTGGCAAATCACGGTCACTGTCGTCTAGGGCAATCACAATTTCATCCACTTTGTGTTTTTCTGCAAGGATGATGAGTTTTTGGTCATAAGGGATGATTAGGCTAGGATCGACGACAGTCTCCTCATCCTCCAAGGGGACAAAGCCGACGATGGTAAAGCCCCTATGGATGAAGGAATCATTGATGGTAATCAGTTCTTGGGCCTTGTTGCCACTGCCTATAATCAGAAAACGCCGTTGCAGCCGTTCTAGGTTGACAATATGGTAGAACAGTAAGCGCGTAATCATAATGCCTACAAAAGCAAACACCACCGCATACACTAAGACACTGCGTGCGACATGGAATTGGGGCAACAAATAGTAAATAGTGACTACGGTAAAGATAGCCAAGGCAAACCCTGCACAGGTCCTGGCGACCAAGTTATAGTCTTCGCCGCTGAGGGTGCGCCGATACAAGCCCAAGCCCAAACAGGACAAGCTTAAGACCGCCGAAAAGATAACGCTGGCAGCCGTGATGTCCTGCTCTGTGTACCATGATTTGGTCAAGATAAAGCGGACATTGCTGCCAAAATACATGGCGGCAAAAAATACCCCTGATTCTATCAATAGCAGCCAGAGATATGCCCTGGAGATATAGTGTCGAAAAATACGGATCATAGTCGTCCTATGTGGTTAAAAATGGATCGGGAGGGGTGAAACAGAATGAATTGGGTTTGGAAAAGCTTAGGTGGTTTTATTTTAGCAGTGTTTAAATGTATAAAAAGGATAATAAGGCCACTCAGGGGAACTAGCGTAAGCCATTGGCTTTAAGTAAGTTTTCGACATGGGTGACAGGAATGGCATAAGAGATTCCGCTGGGTTTGGACAGCACATTTTCTTTGCTTTCTTGCACAAACACCTTGTTGATGACCCCTAAGACCGCGCCAGTGTCGGGCGCATACAGCGGACTGCCACTGTTGCCGGGATAGGCGGTGGCATCGAGTTGGAACACTTTATACGGCTCTTGTAAGCGCTTAAGCATTTTCTCGTTGATCTGCCCTGAGTTAAGCACTGGGATGACATTGGGTGTGATGGCCGAAATAATCCCCCGGTGAGTGACCGGATAAAGCCCTAACACCATGCCGATAGGGAAGCCAGTAAAAGCGCACAGCTGGCCTTCGCGTACCGTATCGGCATGGCCCAATTTGAGCGGGGCAAAGCGTTCTTCGGTGACTTTCAGCACAGCTAGGTCATGGTCGTGGTCTAGGGCCAAAAGTTTTGCCATCACCGCTTGGTCGTCAGTGTTTTTGTGGTAAAAAACCGCGATTTGCTCCAAATGGGTCTGATCCAGTTGTGCTGGGACGACATGGGCATTGGTGATAATCAGGCTGCCGTCCCCGACAGCAAAGCCCGTACCCATAAAAATGGCGCGCGGGCTGCGTTTAGGCATATACGTTCCGACCGCGACTATGCCTTGTTTGACTTGGGCAATCGTGTCCTCAAGGCTAGTGTCGGCGTGGCAGGGTAGGGCGAAACAAGCCAGGAACACGCCTAATGACAGCCAATAAGGGGGTATTGCCGCATAAAAAAATCGCTTGCTGATGTGCATGTTTGTTTGCATAGATGTAGGGGCGTTGCGTTCTGAATCAAATGCTGACGTTAGCTCATTATTAAGGCGGCATCGTGTGGGTGGGCCCCAAAATGTTCGCTGCGTAGTTGCAGCGTTCGCCCGCCATTAAAGCATAAATAGCTTAAGGTTTTCATTAAAATTAAAATCATCAATGGCTTATATTGGCGGGTGGAAACGTGTGGGGCGGGAGCTCAGGGTTGTTGGAAAACGCTTTTGGGGTGCGCAACAAGGCAAAAAACAGCAGCAAAAAGAACAATAATGTCAGCCGTGGCGCATCAAACGGACTATCGACAAAACCCACCACCATAAAACCGCTGAAGGCCGACAACAATATCGGTGCATAAATGCTTTGTTGGGGCAATTGGCGGCACAAAGTATACACGGTCTTAAAGAACAACAAGATAAACACGGTAAGCCCTAGCCAGCCTTGGTCGAACAATAAGTGCACCCAAAAATTAAAGATATGCCAAGGGTTATGTTTTTCGGCGGCAAAAAACCAAAAGTCATTGCCCGCCATAAAGTTGCCGTTGCGCACTAGGTTAAGCCCGTTGCCGTCCAGCAACTGCACATTGTCTATGTCCATTGCCTTGCCGCGCCCATTGCCATTGTAAAAAGTCAGTTGTATGGGGCGTTGCAGACTATCTAGCAAGATGGGTTCGCCGACTGCGCCGCTGTCGAGGGTTTGCTCCAGATGTTGCCAGCCCGCTTTGGGTGAGGTGGTTGTTACGGTGCTGCATTTGATGGAATATTGTATGGATTTTTCACACAGCGAGGTAGTCAAGGCCACGTTGCTGGTGTTGCTGCGTATGTCCAACACTAAGCGGTATGGTGTGTGTGCGGCTATGTGCAGGTATTGCCCGATAAACAAGCTGTCACCCCCTTGCAAGTGTAAATAATGATTGCCGCTCTCGGTGGCTATTTCATAAGTGGCGGGGTGGGTGTTTTCATTGTTGAGCCAAAAGAAGGTGCGCGGATAACTGCCCAGACCCATGCCGAATAAGCGCGTCACCCAATCGTCGTCACGCATAGATAGCGCATCGCGCCAATGTTGGGTGCGGCTTTGGTGGTCTTTGTCAAAATTGTCAAAACGTTGCTGGATCATGCTGCCGCGCAACACGGGCAAGGTCATAGCCAGGCTGATGACCAGCAAGGGTAAGATGAGTAAAGTGCGTTGCAGTAGGGGCGTATTTTGTTTAAGACTTAAGAGTAAGGTAATCAGCAGCACGACCAGCCCCACGACAAAGCCAATATAGCCGCCACGCGAAAAAGTCACCAGCAAGGTATACAGGCTAAGGCTAAATAACAGTATGCCCAATCCGTTACTGAGCAAACGGTGTCGGCGTTGTACAAACATCAGGGTTAAAAATGGCAGGGTCAGCATCAGATAGGATTCAATATGACCGCCGCCCGCGTGCATGGTCGAAAATAAGGCATTGATGCGGTAATCGCTGACAAAATCAAACAAGCCTGTAAACACGGCACGCTCAATGACGGCAAACACGGCGACCCCGGTTAAGCCCAGCAACAAGCCCATCCCCAGATAAAGCGGGGCATAGCGGTAACGGCGCACGGTGAGCTGTAATAAGGGGATCAGTGCTAAGCCCCAGATGAAGCCCTTGCCTACCCGCAAACTGTTGTAGTGGCTGTAATAATTACTAAAGGCATTGGCGTTGACTTCATGCAGCGGCAATAAGCCCAGCAATAAGCTAATGCCGTATAACAGGACAAATCCAGCCAACACTAAGCGCGTGGAAGCTGATAATAAGGAACGTAGCCGTTGCTGCGGCTTTTGCCAAAAATAACAGGCCAAGGTCGCCATAATCAGCAAGTCAAACTCATCAAAGAAAAAGCGGCCCGTCCAAAGCGTAAAGTCCATAATTGGCAACAGAGCCGGCACGACTATTAGCCAGCTAAACGGATAGGCAATCAGCAACGCAGTGTAAGCCGCCAGAAACAGCCCTAGCCATACCGCCGCCACAGGATAATGCAGCAAGGCCATCATGATTGCCGCCCAAATGCAGTAAGAAGCTATACGCCAGCGGGGGTTGGCGGGGTAAGGCGGTAATATGTCAGGGGCTGGTACACTGGTGCGGGGAGTGCGCATTGCTACGGCTATGTGTTCGGGGATGTGTGTGTGGCGCGGTGATTTTCGGCGTTCGTCCACCAGCCAAGGTTCCACCGCTGCCGCTTGCAGTGAGGCGCGTTTGGCGAGTGCCAGTTGCGCGGGGCTTTGCCTATCCCTAGACCAGAGCAAGATATTGTTCATCAGCGCATTACCCAAGGCGGCAGCGGCAAAAGCTAGCCAAACGTCGCTGGGGTCGGCGTGT
>JABFST010000021.1 GCA_013140465.1 Methylococcaceae bacterium | reverse complement strand
GTATTCCATATCGCCGCGCGGTCTTTGGCTTGCCAAGGCTTATCCATTTTTGGCGACCACAGCGATGTCATGTCAGCGCGGATGACCGGGTTTGGTTTGTTGTGTTCCAATTCCCCGCAAGAAGTGTTGGACTTGGCCTTGATAGCCCACGCCGTGGCCTTGGAAAGCCGCATCCCGCTGATGCACTTTTTTGACGGTTTCCGCACGTCCCATGAAGTCGCTAAAATTAACGCCCTCGATACCGCCGTAGTGCGGGCGATGATAGACGATGCCTGGGTGACTGCCCACCGCAACCGCGCCTTAACCCCCGACAAACCTGTGCTACGCGGCACGGCGCAAAATCCTGATGTGTATTTTCAAGGCCGCGAAGCCGTCAATAGCTACTATCAGGCGATGCCCGAGATTGTCCAAAACGCCATGAACCTCTTTGCCGGATTGACAGGCCGCCAATACCAGCTGTTTGAGTATAGCGGCGCGGCGGATGCCGAACGGGTGATCGTCATCATGGGTTCGGCAGCTGAAGTGGTTGCGGAAACCTTGGCGTATTTAAACCGCGAGGGCGCGGGCGTCGGTTTGCTGAAAGTGCATTTGTATCGTCCGTTTTCACCCGAGCATTTGTTGGCGGCCTTGCCCGCCAGTTGCCGTAAAATTGCGGTGTTGGATCGTACCAAAGAACCCGGCAGTGATGGCGAACCTTTATATAAGGATGTGCTGACCGCTCTGGCACAAGATGTCAGTGGCGATGCACCTAAATTTGCCGCCTTACCCAAAGTGGTGGGCGGGCGTTATGGCTTGTCGTCGAAAGAATTCACCCCCGGCATGGTCAAGGCGGTGTTTGACGAATTGGCAAAACCCCAACCCAAAAACCATTTCACTATCGGCATCCACGATGATGTCACGCACACTAGTTTAGACTGGGACGATAGTTACCGCACCGATGCCTTGGCGGACACCTTCCAAGCGATGTTTTACGGTTTGGGCAGCGACGGCACGGTCAGTGCCAACAAAAACAGCATTAAGATTATCGGCGAAGCCACCGAACTGTATGCGCAAGGCTATTTTGTCTACGACTCGAAAAAATCCGGCGCGATGACCGTATCGCATTTGCGTTTTGGCCCACAGCCGATCCAGTCCACTTATTTGATAGCCGACAACGATGCCCATTTTATCGGCTGCCATCAACCGATCTTTTTAGAACGCTTGGACTTACTTGCAAACGCCGCCCCTAACGCGGTGTTTTTGCTCAACACCCCCGAACCGCCCGAGCGCGTCTGGGACACTCTGCCCGCCGCCCTACAGCAACACCTGCTGGCCAAAAACATCCGCTTTTATGTCATCGACGGCTATGCGGTTGCGGAAAAAAGCGGCATGGGCAAACGCATCAACACCATTATGCAAACCTGTTTTTTCGCCATTTCCGGCGTGTTGCCGCAAGACACGGCGATTACCGCGATTAAACACGCGGTCGAAAAAACCTATGGCAAAAAAGGCCAGCGCATTGTCGAGCTGAACTTTAAAGCCATCGACGAAACCTTGGCGGGCTTGCACGCCGTCCCATTGCCGAGTGCTGTTACTAGCGGCTTCGACATCCAAGACCACATTGCCGATAACGCACCCGATTTTGTCAAACGCGTTACGGGCGAAATCATCGCCGGACGCGGCAATGCCTTGCCCGTCAGTGCCATGCCCATAGACGGCACGTTTCCAACCGGAACAGCAGCCTATGAAAAACGCAACTTGGCACTGGCAATCCCGGTATGGGAAAGCGATTTATGTACCCAATGCGGCAAATGCGTGATGGTCTGCCCGCATACCGCGATCCGCAGTAAAATCTATGCCAACGATGCCTTAACTGATGTACCCGTCACCTTCAAATACGCCGCGATGCTGGGCAAAGATTTTCCAGATGGCTTGTCGATGAGCTATCAAGTCGCCCCTGAAGATTGCACGGGGTGTAGCTTATGTGTAGATATTTGCCCGATACGCGACAAAGCCAATGCCAGCCGCAAAGCCCTGAACATGCGCCCGCAAGCCCCCTTGCGCGATAGCGAACGCAGCAACTGGGAATATTTTTTACAACTGCCCGAATACGACCGACGGCTGTTAAAAACCAACACCATTAAAGGTGCGATGGTGTTGCAGCCCTTGTTTGAATTTTCCGGCGCGTGCGTGGGCTGTGGCGAAACGCCGTACATCAAACTGGCCAGCCAATTGTTTGGCGACCGCATGATGGTTGCCAATGCCACGGGCTGTTCATCAATTTACGGCGGCAATCTGCCGACCACGCCGTGGACCAAAAACGCCCAAGGCAAAGGCCCGGCTTGGAGCAATTCTTTATTTGAAGACAACGCCGAATTTGGCTTAGGGATGCGCATAGCCTTAGACCGACAACACGCCTATGCCCAAGAGCTGGTACGGGCTTTAAGCCCCGAGTTGGGTGAGGAGACGGTAGCCGCCTTGCTCAACGCCGACCAATCTGACGAAGCGGGCCTGTACGAACAGCGCGAGCGCGTGGCAGCACTAAAACTACAACTGCAAGCCTTAACCGACCCCAAAGCCCACACCTTGCTGGAATTGGCGGACAGCTTATGCAAAAAAAGCGTTTGGATTATCGGCGGCGACGGCTGGGCTTATGACATTGGTTTTGGCGGTGTCGATCATGTGCTGGCGAGTGGGCGCAACGTCAATATCTTGGTGCTGGACACCGAAGTCTATTCCAACACGGGCGGACAAACCTCCAAATCCACGCCGTTGGGCGCGGTCGCCAAATTTTCCGCCAGCGGCAAAGCCACGGCGAAAAAAGACTTAGCCTTGTTGGCGATGGATTACAGCAATGTCTATGTCGCCCACGTTGCTTATGCGGGCAAAGACGTACAAACCCTGAATGCGTTTTTAGAAGCCGAAGCCCACGACGGCCCGTCGATCATCATCGCTTATGCGCCGTGTATTGCGCATGGTGTGGATTTATCCAACAACCATCGCCAACAAATGCTGGCAGTCAAAAGCGGACATTGGCCCTTATTTAGGTTTGACCCGCGCAAAGCCGCACAAGGCAAAAACCCTATGCACCTCGATTCTGCCGAACCGTCGATTCCGTACCGCGATTTCGTCAAAACCGAAACCCGCTTTAGCATGTTATGGCAAACCCACCCCGAGGCGGCAGAACAGTTTTTGGCACAAGCCCAAGAAGATGTGCGTAACCGCTACCGCTACTACAAACAATTGTCCGAACTGGATTGGAGCGAGACCACCCGCGTGTCTGCCGTGAAAGCCCAGCTGAAAAACGAACCTACCCAGGAGACCGATCATGGCTGATTTAAGCACCCACTACTTAGGGCTAAAGCTCGCCAATCCCTTAGTGCCTTCGGCATCACCCTTAAGCAAAGACCTAGACACCGCCAAACGCCTGGAAGATTTAGGCGCAGCGGCATTGGTGATGTATTCCTTGTTTGAAGAAAAAATAGAAGCCGAACACCAACAAATGGAACGGTTTTTTTACCAACAAGCCCTAGGCCACGGCGAAGCCGATTCCTTCCACCCCGTGCCGGAGTTTGTTTTAACTTACCAAGACCAGTATTTGGAACATCTGAGCAAACTTAAAGCAGCCTTGAATATACCCGTTATCGCCAGCTTAAACGGCACATCCACCAGCGGTTGGGTGGATTACGGCAAACAATTGCAACAAGCGGGGGCGGATGCGCTGGAACTGAACATATACCAACTGGCGGCGAATGCCGAGGACAGCAGCGAAACCGTAGAAAACCGTTATCTGGAGATTTTGGCGGCGTTAAAAGCCCAAGTCAGCGTGCCGATTACGCTAAAACTGTCTTCCCAATTTAGCTCACCCATCCATTTTGCCAAACGTCTGGAAGCGGCTGGCGCACAAGGCATTGCCATCTTCAACCGTTTTTATCAGCCCGACATTGATTTAGAAACCCTGGAAGTCGTTCCGACCTTAACCTTGTCCACCGCCTCGGAAGCCTTGCTGCGCATCCGCTGGACAGCGTTGCTGTACGGGCGCACGTCGCTGTCGCTAGCCGTGACGGGCGGCTTTCACCAAACCCCCGATATTATTAAAGCCCTACTGGCAGGTGCAGACGTAGTGCATTTGTGTAGCGTGTTGCTAAAACAAGGCCCAGGACGGCTATATGAATTGTTAGTGGAACTGGAGCAATGGCTGTTGGAACATGAATAC
>JABFST010000063.1 GCA_013140465.1 Methylococcaceae bacterium | reverse complement strand
TTATTGCCCATCACATACTGCCCATTCCATTCCGTTGTTGCCGAGCAGGCGCCTTGATGAAATACGGCACGCACCCCTTTCCAAAAAGCTGCTGTGTCTACGCGCTCGATGAATGCAGATTTGTCCAAGTAATCGGCAATATTCAGATCGGCAATATTGTGCATTTTGCGCCCATCCAGTAGGTTATCGACCAACAAGATGTTATTTTCGCCGCGCCTGTTTAAGGCGCGGATCAAATTGCTGCCAATAAACCCGGCGCCGCCAGTGACAATAATCATTCATCCCCCTTGGCTTTATTTATCATTGCGGTTGTTGAATGCCCATCAAGAAACTGGAGTATTTTAACTTCACCGCCCGCCTTTATGACACAATCACCGCCGACCACTTGCTCCGCCGTGTAATCGCCACCTTTGACGACCACATCCGGCAGCAGTTTGCAGTAAAGGCGTTCGGGCGTGTCTTCGGTAAACTCAACCACCCAATCGACACAAGCCAAAGCCGCCAACACCGTCATGCGTTCTTGCAAGCCATTAATGGGCCGTGTTTCCCCTTTTAGCCTCTTGACTGACGCATCTGAATTGACAGCTACACATAAACGGTCGCCTAAGGCTTTGGCCTGTTCCAGATAAGTGACATGACCTGCATGTAGCAAATCAAAACAACCGTTGGTCATGATGATTTTTTCACCGTGCGCTCTTGCGCGCGCAAACAGCTTAAGCAACTCATCTTCAGACACCACCCCGTAAATGGAATCCCTGTCACCGTGCATGGCCCGCGTCAACTCGGGCAATGAAACTGTTGACGTACCCAACTTGCCGACGACAATACCGCCCGCCAAATTGGCAAAATACATGGCTTCGGGTAAGGGCAAGCCCAAGGCGACACCTAAAGCCATCACAGCAATCACCGTGTCCCCTGCCCCCGTCACATCAAACACATCTTTAGCTTGCGCGGGCAAAGACTGCTCAAAATCTGGCTGTATCAAGGTCATGCCCGCTTCACCGCGCGTTAATAACAGCGTGGGTATTTGGCATTGCGTCAAGAGTGCGCGTCCTTTTGCCAAGACATCGGCTTCATCTTGACAGCTGCCTACGACCGCCTGCAATTCGGCAAAATTGGGTGTAATCAGATCCGCACACGCGTAACGTTGATAATCAACACCTTTGGGATCAACCAACACTTGCCGACCCGCTTGTTTTGCGGTGCCGATATAGTGGGCGACATCTGCCAGCGTGCCTTTGCCGTAGTCGGAAAAAACCACCACATCACAATCGGGCAAATGCCGTACCAAAGCCGCCTTTAAGGCATCTTGATCGAAGCGGATAGGGGTTTCTTCAAAATCTACGCGTAGCAATTGTTGGTGCTGCGCCATCACCCGCAGCTTGCAAATGCTGCGCTGGTTTTTAGCCAGCACAAAATCGCACTCAACCCCTTCGGCTTCAAGCAACTGCTGAAGTGCCGCGCCTTCGGCATCATCGCCTACCACGCCTAGCAAAACCACTTTGCCACCTAATTTGGCGATATTGAGGGCGACGTTTCCCGCCCCGCCTATGCGGTCTTCCACCGACTTAACCTTAACCACAGGCACGGGTGCTTCCGGCGAAATGCGCAGTGCTTGCCCAGACCAATAGCGGTCGAGCATGACATCGCCGATAACAATAATCCGTGCCGCTGTAAACTCAGGCGTTGCTACTAACACTTAATGCCTCCTCAACAACCCCACACCACCAATGACCAATAAGAATATGCGCTTCTTGAATGCGTGCCGTCACCTCAGAGGGGACTGTCACGGCAATAGTCGCGCTGTTTTTTAACTCACCACCCGTGCCGCCCGTCAGGCCAATCACCGCGATGCCTTTGGCTTGTGCAGAGACAACCGCTTGCAGGACATTTTTGCTGTTGCCGGACGTGGAAATCGCTATCAGACAATCTTTTTCGTTGCCAATGGCCTCAACTTGCCGCGCAAACACGCTATCAAAATCGAAATCATTGGCATGTGCCGTCAAAATGGAACTGTCCGTGGTCAATGCAATTGCCGCCAACGCTGGGCGTTTTTGCTCGTAACGCACCACAAACTCTGCGGCGATATGCTGGCAATCCGCCGCGCTGCCGCCATTACCACACAGCAAAATCTTACCGCCTTGCCGTAAGGTGTTGACGAGCAAGGCCGCCGCCGCCTCAATCTCTGCATTGCAAGTGGGCAGCTTGGCTATCATGGACTGATGCTGTTCAAGTACCGCCATAAATGTCTTCAAAATAACGCCCCTTTAACAATAAAAACCTGCATTCTATTCATCCTAGTTCTGGATGATCCTTAAATTGCAAGGAATGTAAGCGTGCATACGCCCCATTTTTTGCAATCAGCTCTTTATGCGAACCCTGCTCCACGATAGCACCGTGGTCTATCACTAAAATCACATCGGCATTTTCAATCGTCGATAACCGATGCGCAATCACTAAAGTAGTCCGGTTACGCATAACCTTCTGCAAAGCCGCCTGAATATAGCGTTCTGATTCAGTATCTAAGGCCGATGTCGCCTCATCCAAAATTAAAATGGGCGCATCCTTTAGCAACGCCCTCGCCAACGCCAGCCGTTGCCTTTGCCCGCCTGACAATTTAACCCCATTTTCGCCTATCTCAGTATCCAGCCCTTTATCCAATTTGCTGATAAATTCCAGCGCATAAGCATCTTCTGCGGCGGCGGCAATCGCACTGCGCGAAGCAGTTGCCAAACTGCCGTAGGCAATATTGTTGGCTATCGTATCATTGAACAAGGTCACTTGCTGATTAACCAAAGCGATTTGCTGCCTTAAGTTTGCCAATTGATAGTTGTTGATTTCCACGCCATCCAACAATATTTCGCCCGCTTCATGGGGATAAAAGCGCAACACCAAATTCGCTAAAGTGCTTTTACCGCCGCCCGAAGCCCCGACTAAAGCCACGGTTTGCCCAGGGGCAACCTTGAAGCTAATATTCTTCAAGGCCAGCTGGTTGGCTCCCGGGTATTGGAAAGACAAGTTCTTAAACTCCAAAGCACCTAAGCAATGCTCGGTTTGGTAATGCCCATCATCGACTTCGGCAGACTCGTCCAACACATCAAATAAAGACTTCGCGGCGACTATGCCTTTTTGCACGTCACCATTGGCATCACTTAATTGCCTGATGGGCCTAGGCAACAAAAACGCGGCGGTCAAATACCCGACAAACTCGCCGACACTGGATTGCTTCATAAAAAACAACGCCATATACATTAAAAAGGCCAAGGCCAAGGCTATGATAAACTGCATAATGGGGTTATGCACAGCGGTAGTCGTCGCCAGTTTTAACGATTGCCGACGATTATACAAGCTGCTTTGCAAAAACCGTTGGGACTCATAAGCCTCGCCGCCATAGCTGCGCACAACCCGATGCCCAGTCACCAGTTCCGAGGTGATGTGGGTCATGTCACCTATCGATTCCTGTACGTTTTTGCTGATTGCGCGTAAGCGTCGGCTAACATAATTCACCAATAAGACAATAACAGGTGCAATGCCTATAAAAACCAGCGACAACATCCAATTGGAGTAAAACAAATAGCCCAGCAAACCAACCGTGGTCAGACCTTCGCGCATAAACGTGCGTAAGGCGTCAGTCGTTGCTTTAGTGACTTCACCAACATTATTGGTGATTCTTGAAATCATATAGCCACTGTTATTGGCATCAAAATAAGTGGTCGGCAAGCGGGTATATTGGTCAAAAATTTGGCAACGCAGCTTATGCACCACATTAACAGACACTTTAGCCAAAAAATAATTGCCCAAATACGCCCCCGTCCCGCGCACCACCATTAGGCCACAGAACAATAGCGGCAAATAATACATGCCTGCACGCGTTTCCGTTTGCAAAGTGTCGATAATGTGCTTAATCATGATCGCAAACAGGGATTCCGTTGTTGAGTACAGAAAGAAACCAATAATGCTGACCACAAAAATGCCCCGATGGGGCCTGACATAACGCAGTAACCGCTTATAAACTTGGGCACTGGCGGGGGCTGATTTTTTCATATTTCCTAAGGATTAATAAGCAGGTCTAGGCTAAGACGAGAGAATGGTCAGCCAAGATATTGGGAAACGCCTTGTTTGGCAAGCATAAAATCCGCTTGTTGCACGCGTTCCATCAAGCGCTGATAATTTGCCGCTTGTTGGCTTTTATCATTATGTGGATGC
>JABFST010000346.1 GCA_013140465.1 Methylococcaceae bacterium | reverse complement strand
GCCCGAAGCTGATAGATCTACATTAAACTCCCTCTCCCTTACGGAGTAGAGGTATCTACACACCCCATAAAGAGCCTTCTCCCTCAGGGAGAATGTTGGGATGATGAGATTTAACTCATTGATTTACATGCCCCTCTCCCCAACCCTCTCCCTGAGGGAGAGGGGGCTATGCACAGTGTAATTTCTTGTCTTTATCGCTTTTAAAACTTGTGTCGATACCCATGCTTACGGAGAGGCGATTTAATGCTGCTTTTCTTCCTTGCCTTGTTTTCTGCATCACAAAGCTGTAAATAATACCAAAGGGGCTTTGCCGTATTGTTCTTGCCATATTATTCGTTTAAGCTCAAACCTTTTGGGAGCTTTTACAACATGGTTGTATTGGGCGTCCACTACTCTTACTTCATTTACGGGGCTTACGGCTTGCTTATGAACACTTCAAAATTATCGGGTCTGTTTTTTGGGCTTGCGCTATTAGCTCTTTTTGGGGTCGCCCCCGCTGCGCGGGCCTGTACCGCCCCCGCTGAGCATTTTTGTGTTGATTACTTTAATAACAACAATTTAAGCGGCACAGCAGTGCTACAGGCCGATGAAACCAGCATAGACCACAATTGGCAATCTGGCAGCCCAGGTGCCGGGATTGCTTCTGATAATTTTTCGGGGCATTGGCAAGGCACGTTCACATTTACCGAAGGCAGCTATATTTTTCATGAGCTGGCGGATGACGGGGTTAGGCTAAAAATTGATGGGCAAACCGTCATTAACGGCTGGTACAACCAAGCCCCCACCCATTATTACGCAACGGTTGCTCTCACTGCTGGCGCACATACGATTGAAGTGGATTATTACGAGGCTTATGGCGGCGCACGCTTACAAGCCAATTGGCAGCGCGTGCTGACTTGTGATGTGCCTGTAGGCCAGTTCTGCGTCACTTACTATAACAACCCAAACTTAGGCGGCAATCCGCTATTGTTGGCGTATGAGCCTACGATCGCCCATGCGTGGGCAGACGGCAGCCCCGCAGCCAGCATACCCAACAATGAGTTTTCAGGGCGTTGGCAAGGCCAATTTGATTTTGAGCCTGGGACTTACGCGTTTAACAGCTTATCCGACGATGGCATCCGTGTTTGGGTGGATGACCAGCTTATTATTGATGCCTGGATTAACCAAGCCAGTACTGCTTACACCAAACAACTGTGGTTGTCGGGTCGGCATCGGGTAAAAGTGGAGTATTACGAAAGTTGGGGCGGGGCTATGCTGAATGTCGGTTGGCAACTCGTGCCGCCGCCACCCAGCGCGGTTATCAATCCAGGCACTAGCATCGCCGCGTTAGGCACTAATTTAAGTGATTGGCGGGACTGGAGCACCGAACAACCGTTTATCAACCTGTTTAAGACTTCACGCGCGTGGATACCACAAGCCCCCGGCGTTTGGGATACAGGCGAAGCGGCTAAGCTGGATTTGGATGCCGATGGTTGGGTGCGTTCTTTACCCGCTACGGGCGATACCAGCACGGTTTACCGTAGCGTTTCCACCTTGCTGCTAAACGGTGCTGACTTAAATGGCTTGCGCCCCAGTGGCGACTATGTGGTGCTGTACGACGGGGCAGGGCGTATCGACTATAGCTTGGGGGCGCACAAAAACACCAGCTTATCCAGCCCCGGGCGCGATGTCATCAGCATAGACAACACCAATTCAGGTGGCATTCAAATAACGATAGCCGAAACCGATCCCCAGCATATAGGCAATTATCTGCGCAACATTCGCGTCGTGGCCTCGGGTAAAGTCTGCGCCGATGATGCGCTGGCGTTTTGCCCAACAGATGCCGACCCCGCGTGCCAACGCCCTGCCTGTACCAGCATGGAAGCTGTCGCGGCTACGCGTTTGTACCACCCCTTGTTCCTAAGGACTTTGGCGCCTTACCAAGTATTGCGCTTTATGTCGCCGATGAGCATCAACGTCATTTCCAGTACCCAGCCCCAAGTCGTCAATTGGGCAGACCGCGCCCGATTACAGGGTGTACGCTGGTCTAACCAACAAGGCATACCACTGGAAGCGGCGGCGACGCTTGCCAACCAAACCCATACCGACCCTTGGCTAAACATGCCGCACCAAGCGTCTGATGAATATATGCACTTAGCGGCAAAACTGATCCACGACACGCTAGATCCAGCGCGTAAAGTGTATGTGGAATATGGCAACGAAATTTGGAACGGCGGGTTTTCGGCAGGAAATTGGGTGCAAAGCCAAGGCCAAGCCGAGTGGCCTAATACGGCTGATTCGCCTTACACCAAACGCATAAACTGGTATGGCAAACGTAGTGCGCAAATGTGCGATATCTGGCGTTCAGAATGGCCTGGCGAACAAGACCGCATTGTGTGCGTGCTTGCCGCCCAAGCCGCCAATCCGTGGACAGCCAGTGCGGCGTTGGATTGTCAGCTTTGGGCCGAAGCCCCTTGTCAGGCGCATGGCATAAAAGCTATCGCCATCGCACCGTATTTTGGCGATTATTTGGGGGATCCGGCAACTGAAGCGGCAATTACAGCATGGACTGCCGATGCCGATGGTGGCCTCAGCCGATTGTTTGCCGAACTGGAGTTTGGTGGGCAATTAACTACCGGGCCGGTGGGCGGTGCGCTCGCTTTGGCGAACCAGCGCATCACCCAATATGCTGATTTGGCGGTGAGTAGGCACTTGGCGTTATTGGCTTATGAAGGCGGACAACATTTGGTCGGGGTGGGTAATGTCGTCAATAACCAAAATATCGCCAACCTGTTTGTCGCTGCCAACCGCGATCCGCGCATGGGCAATTTGTACACTAAGTACCTTAACAGCTGGCGTGCGGCGGGCGGTGAGTTGTTTGTCAACTTTACCAGCATGGGGCAATTTGGGCGTTATGGCAGTTGGGGTGTTTTAGAAAATGGCAACCAAACCCATACGCCTAAACTGGATGCCTTAGTCCGTTATAAAATTACGCCTTAATACCTATCAGTTTGGTAGACCTGCGAGGTTTTGTAAACCTCGCGGGTCTTTATCCAAAATTAGTAAATCCTCTCGAAGGCCGTATTGCGCTTACAAACCCTTACCCACCCGTCATATTCATATAGCGCAAGATCACTGGCTGTTCGTGGATGTTAAATTCATGTTTTTCGGGTTTGATGGCTAGCGCATCAACTATCGCTTGCGTCAACATTACCTTGTCATTGGGATGGGCCCGCAGCACGGATTTTAAATCAACCGAATGTTCATTGCCCAAACACAGCAACAAGCGGCCTTCCACGGTTAGGCGCACGCGGTTACAGGTGCTGCAAAAATTGTCGCTGTGCGGCGAAATAAATCCTACCCGTGTGTTTGTACCCTGCACTTTAAAATATTTTGAAGGCCCGCCTGTTTTGTCTGCTACCGCCTCTAGGCTAAACTGCCCGGCTAAATCACGTTTGATTAAGTCACTGGCATAATAGGCTTCAGAACGGTCGTGCTGACCGACTACGCCTAAGGGCATTTCTTCAATAAAGCTAATGTCTATGCCTTGCTCTACGGCATAGCGCACCAGATGGCACACTTCCAGGTGGTTGCGGTTTTTTAGGATGACAGCATTGATTTTTAGCCCGGCAAACCCCGCTGCACGCGCCGCTTGAATGCCATCCAACACAGTTTGCAACTGGCCTGTGCGGGTAATGGCCTTAAATTTAAGCGGGTTGAGCGTATCCAAACTAATATTAATGCGTTTGATACCAGCGGCTTTTAAATCGGCTGCCATCGTGCTTAACTGCGAGCCGTTGGTCGTTAGCACCAATTCTTCCAGACCCTCCAGTTGCCCTAGCTGTTTCAGCAAATCTAATGCGCCTTTTCTGACTAACGGTTCTCCGCCTGTAATCCTGATTTTTTTTACGCCCATGCCGACAAATGTGGCCGCCAGCGTGTAAATTTCTTCTAGGCTTAAAATTTGGGCGCGGGGCAAAAAGGTCATGTCTTCCGCCATGCAGTACACACAGCGGAAATCACAGCGGTCGGTAATAGAGATGCGCAAATAATCGACAGTCCTGCCAAAACGGTCGATTAATTGGGGAAACGGGGTGGGCTGGGTCATAAAGGGTTAGACAACGAAATCAAAGAGACAAATAGTAACATACTCTTTAGAGACAAGCAGGTGAGGGCTGTGCTTTGCTGCCCGCTAGGGGAGCTAAAAAACGATTTTTTCATACAGAGTCCGAAGC
>JABFST010000195.1 GCA_013140465.1 Methylococcaceae bacterium | reverse complement strand
GTAAAGGCCAGATCCAAGTGGCAAAGGTTTCGCCTTTAGAGAATTGTTTAGGGTCACGCACTTGTTTAATTTGTCCGCTCCAGCGGTCCACCCATACGGTTGTATAAGGATGGCGTTGGTTAATCTCACTGGCTTGCTTAAAATTGATACGGTAAATGCCGTTATCGCCCACGGGTGTCGTGACTCGCCTCAGTTGGGCGCGTGGAAACGGGGCATGCGCTACGGACACGGCGGCGGCTAAACCAGTCGGGTGGTTGTTGGGGATTGCCGTGCTGGCGATAGTGCGCCCTGTTTGCCCGTGTTCCATTCCCGACGAACCTGCCACTGCTTCCAACACCGCAGGGTAGCTTAGCAAAAAACCCGTGCTAGCCAACACTAACAGCGCGGGAAGACTGAGCAAGCCTAATAGCCTATGCACGTCCAAGGCCAGGCGCATCATGCCCGCAGTGTGCCGTAAACTAAAGGCGTGTTTTAAGCCCGATAGGCCAGGCCACCACAAATACAAACCCGTCACACAAGAAATGATTAAGCCTATGCCCAGCACCCCGACGGTTTGCCAGCCTAGGCGATCTAACCTGAGTTGGGTGTGCAAGTCCATCAGCCAAGTCATCGCGGTTTGTCCCCAAAAACGGCTGCTGACGACTTCGCCCGTGTAAGGGTTTACCGACACCATCAACGGCGCATACAGCTCAAAGAAAGTTTCTGTAGGTTTTTCATACCAGGCGGTAATCATGCCTTCGGGCGAGTCGGGCATTTCCAGTGTCCAAGCACCGTACCGTTGCGGATGGGCGTTGCGTACAGCAGCGATGATGCGGTCTAGGGGCAGGGGCTGGCTGGGTGGTGCAGAAAGTGTCAGTTGAGGGTTTAGTAGCGTATCCAGTTCGGCGCGGTAAATGCTAAGGCTACCCGACAGCCCGATCAGGGCAAATAAAAAGCCGACGCTTAAGGCCAGATAAAGGTGTGCCGTCAGCCAGGACGAACGCGTGAGTTTTAGCGAAAATTGGGCTTGCATGGAGAATAATGGCGACAAAAGATGACATTATCCCACACCCCTTGGGATGTTGCCTTATTGTGGCCTGTGTTTGCCGGATGTCTGCAAACGCGATTCCAGCCATTAATGCCGGAATCACGCGGGTTAGATGGCTGGTTTAGACGATGGGTTTGCTAATCGCGGCGGGTTCGTCTTTTTGTTTGATGGCGTTTTGAAATTCGGTCAGCCATTCATTGGTTTCTTGCAGGATAAAAGCGTCTACTTGGGAAATAAACGTTTTGCAGCGTGCCAGCATGGCTTGTGCTTGTTCGGCGGTCGGCAGATTTTCTGCCCAGCTGGCTTGGGCTATGTCGTAATCCATTTGAAATTCATGCAGGGCTTGCCGGATACGGTGTTCAGTGGCAATAAAGCGCATCCACGCGTTAGAACAGCCAAAAAATTTGTCGATAGCCATTAATACCCCCGCAACCCCTAAAGCAATCGTCGTCCAAGCGGGTGATAAGGATGACAATTGGTTTTGGAAGATTTGGCTGAGTAATGGCAGCAAACCGGCTATCGCCGATGCCGCTATCGTGCCTAGGCGTAGTGTTTGTGCGCACTTGCGTTTGTTGGCTTTGGCGTATAAATACCAGTCTATGGCATTAAGGGCATGGTCTTCGGCGCGCTTAAAAACCACATCGACGGATTGTTTGCGGTTCTGGTCGTCCCAGTAAAGTTCGGCACTGTTGGCGGCTTGCAGGTCGCCACCCAGTTGAGTGGGGCGTGTGGGTGTGGGTTTGGGTTTTTCGGTAAGGGTTTCTGCTGGTGTTTCCATCATGTCACCTCTTGGGCTTAAGTGATCTCATTGGGTGGGCAAGGTTTAGCTAGCGTAAGGGTATGTGCATAAACCTCGCAGCCATCATACTGGACACGGCCTAGCAGTGTAAACGTTAAAATTACCGTAACAGGCTTGGGGAGAGTGCTAATAAATGACTATTAATCAAGTGGTTATTGATGGGGGGTGTTGCTGCTGTGGGTTGGCGGAGCCAATGCTTTTAGCAATGATAATCGCCCTTTAGTCGCTAGTAGGGTGAGTTTGCGAGGGTGTGGGTGATTTTTTCGGTCAGTTCGGCAACGCCATTTGCCACCAGCTTTTTTTCACCGCCTTTGACTTCATAGACATAATCGCCCGCAAAGCTTCCTTTATGGACATCAACCAAACGGGCCAGCAGGTAGAAAAATAAAAAACTAGGCTTGTGCAAACGTCCAACCAAAACATAGTCCACGCCATATTGTTTACCCAGTTCAGCGGCAGCATCGGCATGGTCAAACAAATAGCCTTCGCCTGCGGCGGCTTGTTGCTGGGCGCTGGCACTAATATCCACCCATTCATAACCCGCTTTATTAAGCTCCGCTTCTAGGGCGGGGCGGATGGCGGCGGTGCGCTGAATTTCTGCGGGTATGCCCGGGGCAAGGGTTACGTCTTTTAATTCAAACGCCAATACTGCGACCCGTGGTTTTGCGGACACCTCGTTGGCAGCCGTTGCACAAGCCAGCAAAGCAATACCAGCACCTAACCCTTGTACCCATTTAGTTGTTTTCACAAGCCCCTCCTAATTCAGCAATGCTTTGAATTATAGGGCAAAAACAAGCTGCCCGCCAAATTAAGAAGTAGCGATGATAATGGCGCGCTTAGGCGCAGGATATCCTTCACACGTCAGCTCAAGGTTATCAGCATCAAGAAAATCTTGCAGTGAATGAAATTGCATCCAAGGCGTGCTACGTTGCTCTTCGATGCTGGTTTTAGTCACGTCCACCAAACGGATATTTTTAAAGCCACAACGCTTAAGCCAACTGATTAAGGTCGGGCAGCTAGGCAAAAACCACACATTGCGCATTTTCGCATAACGGTCTTCGGGCAATAACACCTCCCCTAAGCCACCGTCTATCACTAAGGTTTCCAACACCAGCTCACCGCCCGGCCTTAAACAATCCCGCAGTTCTAACAGATGGTCGATAGGCGAACGGCGATGATATAACACCCCCATTGAAAAAACCGTATCAAAGGCTTTCAGTCCATAAGGGACCGCCTCTATGCCCAAAGGCAACACATAAATCGGTGCGGGGCCATAGAGTTTTTTGACGGCTTGAAACTGCATGACGTTTAACAGCATCGGGTCGATGCCTAGCACCATTTTTGCCCCTGCCCCCAACATACGCCAGCCATGATAGCCATTGCCACAGCCCACATCCAAAACTAAACGGTGATTCAGTGGGCTGATATGGTTTATTAAACGCTCCCATTTCCAATCCGAACGCCATTCGGTGTCAATCGTGATGCCGTATAGTTGGTATGGGCCTTTACGCCAAGGATGTAAGCTTTTGAGTTGTTGCTCCAGCAATTGGCGATCAATCGCGGACAAGTCGTTGGCATCGCCGATTTGTATCGCGTCAGTATTGGCTAATCGGTGTGTGGTATGTAATTGGGGTAAAGCACGAATCAGGTCTTGCCATTGCGCTAGCGTGCCATGCTTGGTTAAATCTAGGGCACTGTCAATTTGTTGGGGTAATATCTGGACCCAAGCGTCGGCGTTGGCTTCCAATAAGGCTTGGTATAAGGGGGTATAGTCGGTCATTAAGTGGCAAAAGGCACTGTCGGTTGTGCATGTAGGTAAGTCCGGCGGAATTAGCTAACCGTGGGGTAAACGGCTATGCCGAAGTGGAACTATAAAAAGTGCTGACGCGAGAGGGGCAATTTATGCAAATGGTCGTTTTAAATTCATAAGCGCAACACTTAAAAAATTTAAGTATTGCCAATTTGAATGTTTCCAAACCATTAAAGTTGTTATCAGTATTGACCAACAATGGCTGTTATTTCATCTTTGATCGTTTGGGTAAATTCAGTGTCGTAACCCTCTATCCAACCTTCTTTTGTTTGGTAGCGGGCTTCTGATTTTATTCGTAATGTTTTGCCGTTAGATGAAAAATCAATGATGATGCGTGTAGCGTATGTGTCATTTTTTGTTATGTTATAATTCCATGCGGTACGCAAATAACCGACATCCTTATCAATTTTATCGAACTCCATATCCCTTTCTTTTAGCGAATCGGCAACTTTGCCCCAGACTTCTTCTTTAGTTAGTTTGTTTTGCAATTCGATTGTTATCCAGCCAGCTTTATTACGATTGAATGAGTCTGGAGCAGACGCACAAGCGTTAAGTATAGCGATTAATAAAATGATGTAGATTTTTTTCATATTTAAAAAAGATTACTTTGTGATGTTTTAGAGTGTGGCGGTTTATTTTTATGGTTTCTAGTCGCAGGTATTTGTTTTGCCATGTTTTCTGGTTGTTTTGTTTAAGTCAGAAACAATACGCTGGGCATCGCCTTGCAATAACGCCATATCGTTGTAGAAATCTTTGCGGGAGGGGCGTATATAGTGCGATCCTGTATCTAAAGCAAGAACTTCTCCAACGCCTTTAAGAAAGTTTTTAAGATGTTCCATAAGAAACCCCTAGGCAATTTATATGATTTGAGATGAAGCCTATTTTAATGGAACTATAGAAAAAATAAACGTATAAAAACGAGGAGAAAACTTAAATGCTACATGTTGATAGTCATTTTTAAAACTAACAACATGTAGGTTTTATAAGTATTGTTTGGTAAAAATAGTCGTTGATGTTCAGTGTTGGTGGCTTTAGACGTTAATCACCAAAATAGCTGGATTTAGCCTTGGCTGTTAGGAGTTTTTAGCGCTTAACGCCTCGCTATTGCGTTTGGCTAAACCTTCAATCACGGCATTCAACGAGCCTTTAGTTTGGATTTCGTTGGTAAACGTAGTGCGGTAGTTGGTCACTAAGCTAACGCCTTCAATCATGATGTCATAAGCCTTCCAACTGCCATTGCTTTCCAACATCCGGTAATTGACAGAAACAGGTTGTAAGCCGGGTTGCAACACTTCGGTTTTGACGATCACTTTGTTGGCACCCGCCTCCATTTCTATCGGCAAGTAGCGGATAGACCAGTCTTTAAACTCAATAAACGCGCGTGAGTATGTTCTGACCAACAGGGTTTGGAATTCGTGCTTAAAGCGTTCACGTTCATCGGCAGTCGCGGATTTCCACAGCTTACCTAAAACCAGTGAAGAAATTTTGTCAAAATCGGTGCTGGGCAAAATGGTGTCGTTGACAAACGCGGCGACTTTGGAAAAATCTTTAATAAAATCCTTGTCCTGCATTTTTTGCTGTAATTTGCTGGACGCGGATTCAATTGCTTGCTGGGGTGGCAATAAATCAGCCGCCAGCACCCGGCTGGTAGCCGTTAGGGCCATAACAACAGCAACAAAAACCAATAACGCATAACGCTTGACGTTCATAAAATCCTCTAAATTAAAGCCGATGGCAGATGTTTTCATTTCAGCGAACGGCGGGGGCATTCCCTGATACAATAATCAATTGGATCCGACCTTCAACTAGCCCACCCACTCAGACCCAAGTTTCTGATAATTGCCAACCCTAATGAGCATGGACAAGATGACATATAATACCATCAAATATCCCCTCACACGCATGAGAAGAATGCGTTATAACGATTTTTCGCGGCGCTTGATGCGCGAACACCAGCTTAGCGTCAACGACTTGATTTACCCGATGTTTGTCACCGAAGGTGTGAACCAGCGGGTCGCGATTCCGTCCATGCCGGGTGTGGAACGTTATTCCTTGGATGTATTGTTGGCAGAGGCCGAAGTGATCCACAAGTTAGGCATTCCAGCCGTGGCACTGTTTCCGGTGACCTCTGCTGACAAAAAAACCGAGCTTGCCGAAGAAGCCTATAACCCAGATGGTTTGGCGCAACAAACGGTAAGGGCCTTAAAAAAAGCATTTCCAGACTTGGGCGTTATCACCGATGTGGCCTTAGACCCTTTTACCTCGCACGGACAAGACGGTTTGGTCAATGCCGAAGGCTACGTCCTTAATGATGAGACTATCGAAGTGTTAGTCAAACAAGCCTTGTCCCATGCCGACGCGGGCGCGGATATTGTCGCGCCATCGGACATGATGGATGGGCGCATAGGTGCAATCAGAGCGGCCCTGGAAGCCCAAGGCCATGTCAACACGCTCATTTTGGCGTATTCCGCCAAATATGCGTCGGCGTATTACGGGCCGTTCCGCGATGCCGTCGGCTCGGCGGGCAATTTAGGCAAAGGCAATAAATACAGCTATCAAATGGATGCCGCCAATTCCGATGAAGCCTTGCGCGAAGTCCAGTTGGATTTGCAAGAAGGCGCGGATATGGTCATGGTGAAGCCGGGTATGCCTTATTTGGACATTATCCGCCGCGTTAAGGACGAGTTTGGCGTGCCGACGTTCGCCTATCAGGTCAGCGGCGAATATGCCATGTTAAAAGCCGCCAGCCAAAATGGCTGGTTGGATGAAAAACAAGTGGTGTTAGAGTCGTTGCTGGCGTTTAAGCGTGCGGGTAGCGATGCTATTTTGACTTATTATGCCAAGGCTGTGGCGCAGTGGTTACAGGAATAACACCTGCCAGCGAGGCTGTGAAAGCCTCTCCCACTACTGATTAACAAGAGGAAGCCCTGCACCATGCCGATAGACCATTACGCCGTATTTGGACACCCGATCAAACACAGCAAATCCCCACGCATCCACAGCTTGTTTGCCGAACAAACCGGACAAAACTTGCAATACAACGCACAAGATGTCCCTGCCGAACAGTTTGCGGCGGCGGTGGCGGCTTTTTTTGCCGACGGCGGCAAAGGCTTAAATTGTACGATCCCGTTAAAAGAATTGGCGTGGGCTTATGCCGAGGTCAAGACCGAACGGGCGCAGCTAAGCAAAGCAGTCAATACCTTGGCGTTGCAGGCCGATGGCAGCGTATTGGGCGACAATACCGACGGCATAGGCTTGGTGACTGATCTGGTCCACAACCACGGCATAGCCTTAACCGCTCGCCGGGTACTGGTGTTAGGTGCGGGCGGCGCCAGCCGGGGGATTATTGCCCCTCTCTTGGAACAATCGGTACACTCGATCACTATCGCTAACCGCACTGTCGATAAGTCTATGCAGTTGGCAGCGGAGTTTGCCCATAAAGGCGCGGTAACAGGCTGCGGCTTTAGCGAGCTGGCGGGACAGACATTTGATCTCATCATCAATGCTACTGCCAGCAGTTTGACGGCGGAATTGCCGCCCTTACCCGCAGGTTTGTTGGCAGCACAGGGCAGTTGCTATGATTTGGCCTATGGCAACGACAAAACCGTGTTTGTGCGTTGGGGCGAAGACCAGCACGCGCATAAAAGTGTGGATGGTTTGGGGATGTTGGTTGAACAAGCCGCCGTGGCGTTTGCCTTGTGGCGCGGCGTGCATCCCGACACACAAGCCGTGATTACTTTGCTGAATGCCGAACGCGTTGGCTAGCAACAGTATAATGGCTAGTAATGATATGCTTTTCTGGAAACAAAAATCACTCGCGCAAATGACTTTAGACGAGTGGGAGTCTTTATGTGACCACTGTGGCAAATGCTGTTTGCATAAATTTGAGCAAGAGCCGGCGGGGCAGGTGGTGTATACCTCTGTGGCCTGTAAGCTCATCAATCTAAGTACTTGCGGGTGTACACGTTACGATGAACGCACCCAGTTGGTCAAAACCTGCTTGGATTTAAGGCAGTTGGCGCCAGAGCACTATTATTGGTTGCCAGAAACGTGTGCGTATCGGTTATTGTCGGAAAATAAGGACTTGCCGTCATGGCATCCATTGCTTACGCGCAGTGCCGCTAGCGTTAAGGATGCAGGGGTTGCAATCAGCAACTACGCGATTAAGGAAGCGCAGCGTATTAAGTTAAAAGACTATATGTGCGATTGGATTAAATAATGGCTAGGGTTTAAGCCGGATGATAAAACCTGCGCCATCAACGGATTTGCGCTTTTCGGCTTCGGGTTCGGGGGACATTAAAAAATCACCTTCAAGCTCTACGGACCTAGGTTTTTTTTGGCTGTTGGGGGCAAAAATATTGGTCAATAAGTTTTCCGTCGTGGCGGAAGGCAGTTCGGCTGGGAAGTTGGAGTTGTTGTAAGGTATTGATAAATCCAGTGGTTTTTCAATAGTGCGGTTAGGGCTGGCGTTATCGTCTTGGATGGTGCTTTTTGTCGCTGAAAGTTTGTTTTTGGTGGCTTTGGTCTTGGCGGGTTTTGAGGATGCAGCCGTTTGAGCTGAGCAAATACCTGGTAGGGTCATACTGGCAGCAAGCCATATCACCATGAGCAAACGCAATAAAAGTACAGGGTAATGTGTCATCTTATCTCGTTATAAAGTAACCGAGTAGGCATAACTGGGCAGGGCAATAACACCCAGGTTAAACAAGTGGCCATGAATGCCCAATACATCAAGACTAGGGCGATGGCATGGCTAAAGTAACACAACTGGGTTTATTTTATAAGCTTTGGATTGTTACAAGATGCTAGGGGATTGGGCTACGCTAGCCTAAGGTCCCATGTTGCAAGCCTTGGCGTGGCGGTGCTGGCATCGCCGAACCCTTTAGGTTGCCAATGCTTCCATCAGGTCGATCATGAATTCCATGTCTTCGTCATCGACTTTAACCCAGTTGTCAAAGCCTAGGCTTTTTAAAATATCTTTGCCTTTGTCGTCTTCAGCCATAGACAGCAATAATGCCTGAATTTCATCTCTTCTGTCCGCTAATTTTGGACCTACCATCAATGAATGGTGGATGACGCTAATTTGGCTACGGACCAAAATTTTGAGCTGTTTTTTGACGATGCTGGATAAGTCGTCATACGCCTCAGCTAAAAAAATACCCACGTCGGCACTGTCGTTAAGCAGGTTTTTGGCTACTAAGACATAAGTGTCAAAAATGGTGGTTTCAACGTTTCCGGCATTTAAGTCGCCCGCTTCCAGCATAATCATGCCCATCATCGTGACATCTGGGTCTTCGGTGACGGCAACCGTAATGCCGGGTGATAAATGGGCAACGTCTTCGACTGCGCTGTCTGCCCTGACGGCAATAATGGCTTCGTCTGACACCCCTGCGGCTTTGACGAGCGGCAAAAAGCCTTTTTCGCGCACCAGCATGGCGGCATCGAACGGGTTGGCAAAGATCAGGTCAACTTGGTCGTTGTGTATGGCTAGCCTTTGCGTCGGGAAATCGTTATACATTTCCAAATGTATCGGCGAACCGCTCTGTCTTTGTAGCCAAGTATTGAATATATACCAGCCAGACAGGTGGACAGGGGTGAAATCGGGGCTAACGGTGAACAAGTACGACATGGTGAAGTTCCTTCTAATTAAAACAAGGTCGGATAAAGTTTAATGCACTCGTCCACTTTGGTTCGGGAAGGCTTGCGGCGCACTGAAGTGTAACTGACGACTTCACCGTGCCGGATATTAGGGATGACGGTGGCTTTGACCCAATAATAACCGCCATCTTTGCGTAAATTTTTGACAAAACCTTGCCATTTTTCGCCTCGGTTGACCGTATCCCAAAGATCTTTAAACGCGGCAGGTGGCATGTCTGGATGCCTTAGTATGGAATGTGGTGCGTTGATGAGCTCAGCTTCTGTGTAACCTGACATTTCGACAAAGGATTTGTTGACATGGGTGATGATGCCATTTTTGTCCGTAGTGGACACGATCAGCTTGCCGTCTGGGTAAGGGGTTTCAATGTCAGTGTATAAAACAACCCGGCAAATGCTGCCGTATAAATCAAGTAGAGTTTCTTTGTAATCCCCAATTATGTCCTCAGGTTTCATATCTTGAATCATAAGGCTGTCCCTCTAACGTTGTTTTATAATAATTCGGCTATGCTGACAGCGGCCCGTTTTACATCCAAGAAAATCAGGCCTAATTTCGCATTTGGTTTAGCCAAGACGGTCAATACAGATTCTTCACCTGCATAAGTCATTAACACATAGCCTTTAGCGCCTTTTATCAAAACTTGTTCCAAAGCACCTCTTGCCAGTTCTTGGGCGGTTCTGTCACCTAAAGACAACATCGCTGCACTCATTGCGCCGACGCGGTCTTCATCCATGCCCGCAGGCAGCACTGCGGCTATCATTAGGCCATCTGTGGAGATAACACCCGAGGCTTCAATATCACCTGAAGTACCATTAAGCTCTGTTAAAACAGATGTCAACATATCTGCGCGCATTTTAGTTTCCTTTGTTGTTAAATAGGATGGTTATTATAGTTCAAACTCACTGCTCTTGTTAGAGTAGCGTATGCTTAAAGCCCAAACTAATGATACGAATTCTGGCTGGTTAAAATGGGGGATGCCAGAGATGGCAATAACAAAACGGTTTTTATCGATAAATAAGGGCCAGAAGCCGACCAAGCTGTTGCCAAAGACGTCTACGACAGACCAAGCGTGGCTGGCAAGGGCCATGTTGTTTCTGAGTAAGCCAGAGCGGCGGTCGTGGACAGTGGCAATGTCAGCACCGAGTGCGGATAATTCTTCGGCGACTTCGTGAGGAAAGCCGTGGCTAGCTAAATAAAAGCCTTGTTTGTCGGCAAGTAAGGCTTTGCCGTTTTCGGACATGGTGCTGAGATAGGTAGGCAATATGTCTTCGAGTGCGCCGTTTGGTGATTCCAACTGTGAGCTTAAGCCTTGAATCCAGCGCAGTTTTTGGCAATGGTGTAACAGTTCAAAGCATTTGGTGGTGTCGTTTTGTTCCATCAAGCGCTTTAGGTTGTCTATATTAAGCTCTGGGGTACGCCGCTGTTGCAAAAGGTTCCGTAAAAATTGGCGGGGCTTGTCTGTCTCTTCGGACGACACCGCATAATAAGCGCCAGCGGGGGTAGGGTATAGGTAGAGGCCATCTGTTAGCGAATAGTTGCTCATGAATTATTCCTCTATGCCGGGATCCAGTGAATAAAGCAAAGCCTGGATTAATAAGGAAACATCGCTTTTAACCCGGGCATCCACTGCAAAAATGGGTGCCTTTAGCCCTGTCCCCTGTAGCTGTATATGATAGTCATCAATTGTAGGCTTCTTGCTAAGATCCATTTGAGTCACACCGATGGCAACAGACGTATTGGCAATAAATTTGTCGAAAGTCTCTAAAAAAAAGCGCATGTCTTGGAAAGGATCTGCGCGTGTGTTGTCTAGCAGTAAGATCAGTCCAATGCCGCCTGTGGTCAAAATATCCCACATAAAGTCGAAACGTTCCTGCCCCGGCGTACCGTACAGATGCAGTTTTTCACCGCCCGCAAGATTCATAATACCATAGTCCATAGCCACGGTTGTGGAGGCTTTTCTGGATTTTGTCATATCCGTAGCTGCGGCATCGGTTTTTATCGGGGGCACGTCACTGATTGAACTGATAGCCGTGGTTTTTCCGGCGCCAACTGGCCCTGTAAAAATAATCTTATACTGACTCATGATAGTGTTGATCTGCTATGCTTAATTGCCGCGTAATTTTTGGATAATTCGACTCAGTAGCCCTTGTTTCTTGTTAGGCTGGATTTCAGGCGGTAGCACAAGGGCGTCCGCCTTTCTTTTTGCTTGGCCAACAAGGCCCAAGGCGTAAGCGGCACTTATAAAGACGAACACATATTGCGGTTTAATGTTCAGTGCTTGTGCGACATTGGACATGGTGCGGGGGCCTTGTACCAGTAATGCCGCAATACGCATGGCGTGGGGTGTTACCAGAAGGCGGGTAAAGTTAGGCCATCTTTTTAGGTATACGGGGCTGTTAATGTCCAAAGCCGCCGGATAACGGCCCTTGGAAGCCCAACAGGCCAGTTTCCAGACAAATGCGTCTATGGCGTGAAATTTGTCCAATGCCCTCACCAATGTCGATGAGTTAGGGTCGAGAGGCGTAATCGATATTTTTATGTCACGGTTATTGCTAAGGGCCAGCCCTGCAAATGCCCGCAATTGTTTGTCATCCACATCAAACCAGATTTCGTGGCTATGCGGGAACATAATCAGCGGGTTCCAGCCCACGTTCAATTGCCTGATTTGCCCTTTGGCTTCGCAGACTTTAAAGGCGGATTCTACATAGCCTTGAAAATAATCCTTAGGATTATAATTGGCTTTGGCAAATTGCTGGGGATCGTTGACATCAATGCCGGGTACGTTGCCTATAAAAGCACCAAAGCTTTTCTCATTAAGCTGCATGGCGGCTTGATGCTTGGAGGTTTTTTTCTGCTCGTCCGTATCCAGGTTGGTTTTTTTCTGCGCTTGTGGAGTTGGAGTGGCTTGGAGCTGGGGCAGGGGCACCGGTTTTTTGGTTTCCACCGATGCGGGTAGCGGTTGTTCAGGGACTTTTTTCTCGGGTTTGGCAACTGCTGAGGTTTGCGCCTCAACGATGCTTTTTGCCTTGTCCAAGGCAGCTAGCATGTCGTCAATTTTGACGGGTTTTTTAATATAAAAAATAGTCTCTTCTTTGCGTTCTTGTAGAGACAAGGCAATGATGGGCCGGTGCGTATTCATGGCCAAACGCGCATCGATCAGTTTTTTGGCATTGGCGGAATCGGCATCAAAAATGTCGCATTCGGCATCCCTGTCATTGGCCACCACAGCTATACCTTCGCATGGGCCTTGCAAGTACATTTTCATGAGTTTGCTGCTACGGTCATCCATTGCGTGCAGGGCTACTTTTAAGGGCTTTTTGCTTTTATTCATCGTTATTTTGTCCTTCAAAATAACTCATTAATTCATCCCATTCATCAGGCACAGCCACGCCTGATTGGATTAGTTCAGTTAGCATCTGATAGAACCCGCTCGAGTCACGCATTGATTTATATATAGTGAGTAATTCATGATGTAAATCCAGCCTATCCGGCTGTTCTAAAATGGCCCTTTCAAGCACTTGTTTAGCCTCATCCAGCTGGCTGTATTCGATATGGTCGCGCGCCAACATTAAGGGGTCGTGATCGTCTTCAACAGCATCATTGGCATGGTCTATCAGCACGCTTACGCCTGCAAGGCCCTTGGTAAAAATGGAGTATTGGTTGCCGGACAGTTGGTTGATATCGGCATCAGGATGGTTAAGAAAGCCAGTGATTTCGTCGTATTGTTGCGGGCTTAGCCTTGATTTTGCGCCCGTTAGCATACGCCAGCTAATCTCTGCACCCTGTTTGTTTAACACCACCAAAAAATCGACCAAGGCGGCAAACAGTTGGTCGTCCAACTGCATTTGGAAGCAGTAGTAAATGCGCTGCACATGGGCGATCAGGTGTTTGGGTTTTCTGGAGATTTGGAAGACCAGTTTCTCTAAGAAATCATTGCACAGCAAGGCTTCAGTAGACCATAGGCTATGGGTGTCCTGTAAAGAGAAAAAAACCATCTCTTTCGATGACATGATGTCAGAATCATCATCACAAGTAATCAAGTGGTTATTCATATTTCATGGGGTAGTTTTGGTTATCACCTGTTAGCTATGATTAGAGAATAGCTACAAATCGCCATTTTGACAAGTTTGTTGGCGAATAAATTGGTTAGCGGGAGCGCATTGTGCAAAGGCAGCCGCTTAAGCGAGCCGATGGTGCTGACGGGGCTTGACAAGACGGCTAATCTATTGTGCAGGAATGACAGGCGGTGGCATAGTGAATATTACCTCAGTGCGGGTTGTCCGTGAGATTTAACGGCAGGGTTGTGGCGGAGCGGCGGTAGGCCATTTTTTGCTCAACCTAAATGATTTCTATAAAATTCAAGATGATACGATAGTGGCATAATTTAACCAAAATGTAGCGAATTAGTTATCACAGAGATGGTGTTGAAACAGGCTAGCATAACTTCCAGCAGAGTTAGCAAGCCTAACACTGTAAACCATCAATCTGAATAACCTGAAAATTTGGGAACATTATGAACAATCGTATAAAAAAATCAGCTGGACTCTTGTTGGGTGCGGCAATGGCCTTGGGTGTGTCTGGCTTGACCTTGGCGGCATCAAAAAAAACCTTGCCGCCCCGCTCAGAAGCGGCAGTAGAAGTGGACAAGTTTTTTTGGCAAGTCTTTAACAATGGCGAATACGAAAAAATTCCCGCCATACTTGATGCAATGGTGGGTGTGTACTTGGCTGACCCCAATGATTCTTTAACCGCCGCGCATATTGGCTGGACTTATCTATGGCGCGTGTCCGAGCAACGGCGCTTAGCGCAAGCCCCTGTTGCGTTGCTGAATGATTTTACCCTTGGCCGCAAATACTTTGAGCGCGCCGTCCTAAATGATCCAGCTGATGCCAGGTTTCTGGCGGGTGTAGCGTTGGCACAAGTGACCGAAGGCATTTTGCACCACGAAAACAAAAACATTAAAGAAGGCGGTCAAAAAATGCAGCGTAGCGTCGCTATGTGGCCGGAGTTTAATTTGTTCACAACCAGTTTTTTAGCCAGCCGCTCGCCATCTGATACGGCGGTCTTTAAAAAGGGCTTGGAAGATATTTGGCGCAACGTGGATGTGTGTATAGGCAAAAAATTTAGCCGTACCCAGCCAGATATGACCCCCTATTTAAGCATGGCAACCACAGGCGGCAAGAAAGGGACGTGTTGGAATGGGGATTGGCGGGCACCGCATAATTTTGAAGGCTTCTTTTTGCACATGGGTGACATGGTCGTTAAATCGGGTGATTGGGCACTAGCCCAGAAAGTGTATGCGAATGCCAAATTGATGCCCGAATACGCTACTTGGAAATACCGTGAAGTGTTAGAAGAACGTATTTTGCACGCCCAAGAAAACGTCGCTGAATTTAACGCCGTACCCGATGCAACCGGGCGCATAAAAAATCCGGTCATGGCAAACTCATCATTTTCGTGTATGGCTTGTCACCAAAATTAGTTAAACAGGCGCATAACGATATATTAATGTTTTATTTAAATATACGTTAGAAGTGCTTATCGCCAATATGTTAATTTAACCCTAAATATATATTGGCAATGAACAGTTATTTATTCTTGAGGCCAAGTCGGGTTTTTGGTTTGGCCTTTTTCTTTAGTGCATTGTTATTCATAATAACTATTGCTGTAGGCATAACATTTGAATTTATCCAATGTTATTATAGCCGCTATCAGTGATGGTAAAATCTTAATTATCCCCCTCCGCAAGTTCGTTCAAAGCCCTCTTCAATAACCTTATTTCGTGCTTGGCTTAATGCGCCACCGATTCCAGTGTTCTTATTCAGAATACTAGTAATATCGGCTTCCCGTTTAAGCTGGGACAGTTTGGGTGTCGTTCGCTGAGCGGAGTCGAAGCGAATCCCGCCGCCGGCTTCGACTCCGCTCAGCCAACGACTCCGCTCAGCCAACGACTCCGCTCAGCCAACGACTCCTCAGTCCCGCTTTAAGTGAGTAGCCAATCTCTACCGCTGTTGTTTGAATAATACCGTAATATCCAATAAGGCGAATCATTTTTTAAGGCTGGATTGCTAGCTATTTGGGTGTGAAATAATGACTATCTACTTAAATTTACGGCAGTTTTTCACAAAACAGCATGAGAATTAATGTTTTGTGAAAAACTTGCTTTTTCTAAAAAAAATATACGTCAAACTAGCCTCCAAGCAAAGAACAAAAGCATTTATTGAGTATTTTTATAGTCAATAAATGCTTACATATTGATTATTATGACTAGGGGAAATATATGAAAACACAAGCAAGCAATAATAACGTAGCGGTTGCTGATCCTATTGCCTTAGTAGGTATCGGTTGCCGTTTTCCGGGTGGTGCGCATAATCCCGAAAGTTTTTGGGATCTGCTTAAAACAGGTAGTGATGCGATAGTCGATGTTCCGCCTGAGCGTTGGAATTGGCGGCGGTTTTATGATACCGAAACCGGTAAGCCCGGCAAAATGTATGTGAAACAAGGCGGCTTTATCCAACAGCGCACCGATGAGTTTGATGCCTTGTTTTTTGGCATAGCCCCACGCGAAGCCGAATGTATGGATCCCCAACAACGGCTATTGCTGGAAACCAGTTGGGAAGCCTTAGAAGATGCAGGTATTCCCTATAATACCTTGGCAGGTTCCAACACAGGGGTGTTTATCGGTGCATTTACTTTGGACCATAAACTGACCCAAATGGGCAAGATGAACCGCCAACTGATAGGCACGCATACCGCTATCGGCTCAACCATGACCATCTTGTCCAACCGCATTTCCTACGTCCTTGATTTGCGTGGCCCTAGCATCAGCATGGATACCGCCTGTTCGTCTTCATTAGTCGCCCTGCATTTGGCTTGCCAAGCAATTTGGCGTGGTGAATGCGATTTGGCGATGGCGGGTGGTGTGAATGTGATGATGCGCCCTGAATACCCAATTGCAATGTGCAAAGGCGGATTTTTAGCACCCGATGCACGCAGCAAGAGTTTCGATGCCAAAGCCAACGGCTACGGTCGTGGTGAAGGGGCAGGGGTCGTGGTGTTAAAACGCTATTCAGAGGCGGTGCGCGATGGCGATTCCATTTACGCGCTGGTGCGCGGCACAGGCGTCAACCAAGACGGCAAGACTAACGGCATCACCGTTCCCAATCCCGAATCCCAAACCCAGCTGATCCAACAAGTCTGCGCACAATATGCCGTAGATACCCAATCCATTTATTATTTTGAAGCACATGGCACAGGCACACCCGTCGGCGACCCGCTAGAAGCCAACGCCCTCAGTGCCGCGCTAGGGCCACGCGACCCACAAAAAGCCGCCTGTCTGCTCGGTTCTGCCAAAGCCACTATATGACATTTAGAAGCAGCGGCAGGTGTCGCAG
>JABFST010000031.1 GCA_013140465.1 Methylococcaceae bacterium | reverse complement strand
GCGCAGATGATATGAATGAAGATGCGATGAATACGCTGAATAACCCTGTTGGCGGGTCGGACGTGCTGTCTATCCGTAGGGCTAGCGATCAGGGTTTTTCTGTCGTTTCAGTGGATAATAGCGTCAAAAGCGTGGTGCTGGACAACTCTGTTTCTGCCACGGCCCCAAACCTGACCCTAACTAACGACAACCTGATGGCTTCAACAACCAACTTTAAGGCGGTGGATTTTTTGTCATCTGCAGGTGCTAACAAATGTGCGCTTGCTGTGATTGCCAATTGCAGCCGCGCTGATGTGTTCCAAATTACCTCGATTGCCGGGGCTACCCTCAATTATGTGTCTGGTGCAGGCGGGTGTGTGCCGGGAAATATACCTGCATCAGGTACTATGGCATCTTATATCGCAGGTGCCCAAGTTTTTCCGATAAACACGACCAGCTATTACGTTAGAAATAATGCAGCTAGCCAGCCTTCCCTCTATCGTCGTGTCGGCGCTAATGCGTCTGAAGAATTGGTTGAGGGTGTGGAGCGTATGGAAATTTTGTACGGTGTCGATACGGCGACCACTTCTGTGGAATCCGGCAATCATGGGGTCGTCCAATATTATGTAAAAGCCGATGCCGTGACCGACTGGGCGAAGGTGGTCAGTGTCCGCATCAGGCTGTTGGTGCGTTCGGATGACAATATGGCCCGCGTTGCTGCCACCCCTTTACCTTTCAATGGTTTTGACATCCCCGCCGACCGCCGGATACGGCGGGTGTTTTCCGCCACCATCGCCTTGCGCAACCGCTTGTCATGAACCAGAACCCACTTAACACCGTGCGAATATTTGGGCAGTGTTATCGGCTTGCCAAAAAACGCCCGTTTATACCACGACCGCAACAAACCGGTGCGGTGTTGGCGATTAGCTTGGTCATCTTGGTGCTGCTGACGATTATCGGCATTTCCGCCGCCCAGTTTACGGGGCTAGAAGAAAAAATGGCGGGCAATTTACGCGACCGTAACCTAGCTTTTCAAGCCGCCGAAACGGCCCTGCGCGAGGCAGAGGAAAAAACTGCCGACTTGTTGCCTTGCCCGATTGCCCAAAATTTGGGTCTAGTGGGTTTTTACGCGTATAACGATGCCCCTATTATAGATGATAGTCCGGGTAACGTTTGGTCTACCGCAGGTAAAGCTTTGACGGCTCTCGCTAATTTAGAGGGTTCCACCAAAACTGCGCAACCCCAATATATTATCCAGTGCATCACCTCGGCTGCGGGCGGTAGTAGCGTGTACCGGATTACCGCACGCGGCACAGGCGGCACGACAGATGCCGTCGTTACCCTGCAATCGGTTTTTGAGCGTTAGGCCAGTGTTATCTGGGTTGTTGTAGACCAGGCGCAGGCAAACTGAAGTAAATAAGGCTACACAGCCTAGGAGCATCTAATGAATTTAGCTAGATTTAAGACCCGCTTTATTTGGCTTTGGCTAGGCGCGGCTTGTGTTTTTTCCTGTCCAGTGATGTCAGTGGATTTGCCTATTATACAAGCGCCATTGGCCACATCAGCCCTAGCATCGCCTATAGTCATGTTTGCTTTGTCCCGCGACCACCAACTGCATAGCAAGGCTTATACCGATACTACTGATTTAAACAGTGATGGGAAAATTGATTTTACTTATGATGACACCGTCAACTATCTTGGCTATTTTGATAGCAACAAGTGTTACTTATACGCGGATGCTGATGGGCGTTTTGAGCCACAAGATTGGGTAGATAATATTCGTTTGCCGCCTGAAACTCCTGAACACGAATGTAGTGGTGGGGATGATGATTGGAGCGGAAATTTCCTCAATTGGGCGACGATGACGCGTATGGATATTGTGCGGCGCATACTCTATGGTGGCTATCGCTCAACTGATGAGCCAAGTACTTATCCAGCGAGTCCTTATCCTAATTACACTTATATTCCTCTTTACGAAAATCAAGAAAAAACGACGGTGCTTGAACGCGATATGATACCGTTTGATGCCCATGCGTTTGTTAAGGTGTTTAGTTCAGGAGACATGAACAAGTACACGCCTTATTCGGTCAGTTCCATTAGTATTTGTAACCTAACCCAAGGCGAGGGCTTATCTAAAGATATTAGCACGCTTGAATATCCGCCCTTAATGCGGGTTGTGTCGGGACCATGGCCAGAATGGGCTTCTGATGCGGGCATACAATGCCAATGGGCCGATGGTGAAAGTACTACAAAGCCCGGCAAAGACAGAAATCTTATCGATCCTGGGACGGAGAAGGCTCAAATTGTAAGGGTTGAAGTGTGCGTTAGCGAGCTTGGAGAGGACAATTGTAAGCCTTATTTTGACCCTGATAATCCAGAGGTCAGCTTGCAGACAACCTATAAACCCACTGGCTTGCAACAAAAATATCAAGATAACAATTCTTCTGTGGTCATGGGACTCTATAGCGGCAGTTGGACGAAGAACAAAAAAGGGGGGGTGTTTCGTGCCCTTAGTAGAAAAAACGCTTTTGATCCGATTTATCTAGACTCAATTGATGTGTTTCATCAACACAGCGATAATTATTTCCCATTAAACGGTACACTTTTAAGTATGGATATTTTAAACCCATACGGTAGTATTCCTCTGTCTTTAGACCGTTTTCGTATTACGGGTTATAACTTTGGCGTTATTAATGATAGTGGTGATCCTGATGGTTATGGTTATAACAATACCTTGGATTGGGGCAATCCCATCAATGAAATTTATTCGCAAGTTTTACTGTTTCTTAGCCTTAATTTTAAGTATACCATTCCAGAAAACCCTATTGAGGGGCGTAAATATACAGATACCCTTGCATATCTGGTTGACGACTCCGAAAATGTGCCGACCCGAATTCCACCTAATCCCTTTTATTACTCGTTTGATGGCTTCAACTATGGTGGTAGTGGGTCTATTGACAGTTCTACTAAGGATCCTTATGGCCCTCCAGATGCAATTCCCGATCCCGATCCCGATCCAAGAAATTTTTATTTAAATTATCATAGATATGCTGATGAGACTTCTTGGTGTTCGGTCAAAACCGCCGTTATCATGAGTTCGGGTACAAATTCATTTGATACAGACGATATAGCAAAAGATTTAGTTGAACCCGATACACTAGGTGCTCCGCCAACCGATCTGGATATTGATGAACAAACAGATTGGGTGGGTACTCAAGAAGGGTTTAGTGGCAAGTATTTGCTAGGCAGTAACGGTGACATTATTGATGGGCAATGCACACCCAAGTCCCTGTCAAGTTTATCATCGGCTAAAGGCACATGCCCCGATGGCCCAAATCTTAAAGGTGGCTACCAAATGGCGGGTATGGCCCATTATGTCAGATCTAATGATCTCCATAAGCATGAATACGATTTTATAAACCCTGCTTTTTCTTACGCCGAACATTATTGGGTTGGTGATCAGACTATTAGCACCTACAGTATCTTATTGTCAGAAGCTGCGCGGTTTGCTGTTACCGTGGAGGACGATGAGGACGATAAAGTGACCCTGATGCCCGCTTGTTTGGCTAACCCTGATGCCAACGCGGGTGAGGAGGCTTCTGGATGGGAGCCTTGCAGCATAACGGATGTGCGCGTTGAAAACTTAGAGTATGCCCAAGATACCAAGGATTTAATTTCAGGAACTTTTACCGTGACTTGGGAAGATACCACAGAAGGTGGTGATTACGATATGGATGGCTACGAGCGGGTGGCTTTCTGCGTAGGGCCTACTGCTTGTAATGATTACAGTGTTACTCAAAATAGGCTGAGGGTTACAACCTCAGTGCTTAAAACAGACACCAACAAAGCCATGCGTTTTGGTTACGCATTGTCTGGCAGCGGCGCTACAGACGGCTCACACTACCCTTTGCTATGTGTAGGCGGCAGTAATTGTATTGCCACTGAGGCTACACCCAGCACTTATGCTAAAGGCACAGACGCAACCAGCGCCAAGTTGTTGGAAAGCCCGCTTTGGTATGCCGCAAAATACGGCGGTTTTCAGACATTGGATGCCAACAAGGATCTGACGCCTCAGGATCAAGGTCAGGCTTCTTGGGATGCCAATGCAGACGGTGTGCCTGATAAGTTTTATAACGCGACGAATCCCTTGTTGTTGGCGGAGGCGTTGGACAAATCGTTAACAACCTTAGCATCATCCATCACCTCTTCGGCTTCGGCTGCCGCCAACTCAACCCGATTAGACACATCTGCAGCACTTTATCAGGCCAAGTATCTGCCCTCAACTTGGGCGGGGCAACTTTTGGCTTACGCCATCGATACCTCTACGGGTCATCTTAGCAATACGCCTGTCTGGGATGCTGGTGCAAAGCTTGCTGATCGGGACTATCAAGATAGGCTTATCTATAGTTACAATGAAATTACTAAGCAGGGCATCGAGTTTAATTATGACCTACTCAGCGACGCCAATAAGTTGCTATTATCAGCTACTGAGCTAAATTACATTAAAGGCGACACTAGCAATGAAATCTCGATAAATAATCCCTCTGGTGTTTTGCGTGAAAGGTTAGGGCCTTACAAACTGGGTGATATTGTCAATTCAGACCCTCAGTTTGTCAGCAATTTGAGCAAAGGCTATGACAGGCTGCCTGGAGATGATGGCAAGGAGGGTAGTGATTATCTAAAATATATCAGCAGCCCAGCCTATAAAGCCCGGCCTCCCATGTTGGCGGTAGGGGCTAATGATGGCATGTTACATGTTTTTAACGCGTCCTTGGATGAAACCGGCGGTCAGGAGCTATTTGCTTATGTGCCCACTACCATCATTAGTAATCTAAAATTGCTGACCTCGCCGCTGTACAGTTTATTTTACAATCACCGATATTATGTTGATGGCTCCCCATTAGTTTCCGATGCTTATATTGATACCGACGGCAATGGAGACAAGGAATGGCGCACTGTGCTGGTGGGTGGCCTTGGTGCAGGGGGGAAAGGCGTGTTTGCGTTGGATATTACTCTGCTTAACCCTACTGATTACAAAACAACGGAAACGTTTTCTAAAGATCGGGTGTTATGGGAGATTAATGATAATCTGGCGTTCGATAACGATGACCGAGCTGAGTTTAGTGCCAACTTGGGATTTACGATGGGGCAGGCATCCATAGCGCGTATGGCCAATGGGCAGTTTGCGGCTGTTTTCGGTAACGGCTATAACAGCCATAACCAACAGGCAGTGCTTTATATTGTTGATCTTGCAACAGGACAGCTAATTAAAGCGATTAATACAGGCGTCGGCAGCACAACTAATGCCACTACGGTCAATGGGCTTTCTGCGCCTTTAACTGTCGATGCGAATGGTGACCATATTGTAGATGCCATTTATGCGGGTGATTATAAGGGCAATTTATGGAAATTTGATGTCAGCTCTGATGAGGAGGATGACTGGGATGTTGCCGAGACCAGTGATGGCGACAAAGTTCCATTGTTTACCGCTGTTGCAGAACCCTATAATTTTAGTGTGGGTATTGCCCCATATAACGAGATCGATAACGTGACCATAGGCGGCCCGCTTTCAATCGTAGCCAAACCTGTTTTTATGCAACACCCCCGGGGAGGCGTGATGCTATATTTTGGTACTGGCAGGTATTTTATGCTTAGCGATCTGGTGACTTACCTGGGGTGGTGGGAAACTGCGGATGAATCGGCTTATTATAAGCAGATCAACGGTTTTTATGGTATTTGGGATAACTGTATGAGTTATGCGGGGAGTGAACCAACTTGTTTCATCACACCCATCGCAAGTAAATCAGATCTTGTTAAACAAACGATTGTTGCCGAAAATGGAGCGCAGTTGCAACGGCAAACATCCAAAAATACCGTTGATTATTTAAATACGACTAAAAGAGGCTGGTATTTTGATTTGGTTTACTGTAAGGCTGACCCCGACGATTTAAATTCAATTAACTGTGGACAATTGTATTCTCAGGAAAGAGTAGTCAGCGAAGCGATAATTGTGAACCAAAAAATCATTTTTTCAACTTTGTACCTCAATCCTTCTATATGTGAAGCAGGGGGGGGCAGTTGGCTAATGTCTTTAGATGCCTTAACCGGAAAATCACCCGAGACATCAAGTTTTTTGACTACGGTAGGCGGCGTAGAAAATACGCCTATTCCCAATATTACAGTTGATGGCCAACAGTATGCTGTGACTGGGGTTAGGTCTACGGTAGGGATTACCGACACGGCTTCGGTGGTTAAGACCGATGACGGCAAAATTAAGTTGTGGAAAAGCGGATCTAAGGGCAAAACCGAGGTGCATACTATGTTAGGTTCACACGGAAACCGCCATTCATGGGTGCAAATTAGATAATGCCATTGATTATTGGGTGGGATGTTGGGATTTTAAGTGCCAATACGGAGCAGAGAAATGTTTAATGCCAAGGGTTTTACCTTACTCGAACTCATGATAACCGTTGCCATTGTGGGTATTATGTCGGCTATTGCTTATCCTAGTTATCAATCCCATATCAGTGACTCCCGGCGTGCCGATGCCAAAGCGGCTTTGTTGGGTTTTGCCAATGCGATGGAGCGGTTTTATACCGAGAATAACACTTATGAGGATACTAGCGATGAGGACGGTGTACCAAGCATTTATGCAGCTACCAGCCCTGTTGATGGCTCAACGCCTTACTATAACTTAAGGGTGGCTGCTTCCAGTACAAGTGCCTATACATTAAATGCAGCACCGATAAATGAGCAGGCGAGCGATCGCTGTGGTACCTTGACGTTGACGCAGACGGGGGCTAGAGGGGCTTTAGACAGCGAAGGGGATGCTGTGCCAGATTGTTGGTGAGGCAGTCCCTGCAACACGATTATTGAATGCGGTAAGGCTGCATCTCAATCCCGGCAACCAACTGCCCTAACATGACTACACTGCCGAAATACCTATGTTCGCCCGTAGATGAAAATTCAAACTCAAATGTGCGCTGTAGCTGGAGTTTGCCGTTTGCATTTCGGTGTAAGCGCGTAGCCTTTAAGGCCACATAGCCGTCTAGCAATTGCACTTCCATCGCCACACAGTGGCGAGTTGCAGCCGCCAAGGCCGCCTCATGGGCTTTGTGGGTGTCAGACCAATAGTAATAGCTTAGGCACATCAGGCCAATCAAAAGTATTTCAGTCAACATTGTGCTTAGGATTTGTTTAAATAGGTACAATAGGCTTAGGTTTGCACAGCCTAGTTTGGGTTGTTTGCCAAGAATCTGTTGTCCAGTTTACGACAGCAGAATAAATACACTGATAGAGGGATAACGTTTATGTCTACTGAACTGAGCACTGTAGAAATTCAGCCCCAAGCCGAGCACCGCTATACCGTGATATGGCTGCATGGCTTAGGTGCGGACGGACACGATTTTGAGGGCATTGTACCCGAACTCCATTTGCACGCCGCTACCCATACCCATTTTATTTTTCCTAACGCACCCGTGCAGCCGGTCACGATTAACGGCGGGGCTAAGATGCGGGCTTGGTACGATATTGTGCTGATGTCTTTAGAGCGCAAGCCGGATGTGGCTGGCATTGGGCAATCGGCAACTTTGCTGGCCCAACTGATAGCACAAGAAATGGCGAAGGGCATTGCTTCGGAAAATATTTTATTGGCGGGCTTTTCGCAAGGTGGGGTGATCGCCTTACAAACAGGGCTCACCTTTCCCCATAAACTGGCGGGCATTATCGCTTTGTCAACCTATTTGCCGACCTTGGCACAGCTCAGTGCTGATCGTACCGAAGCCAACCAAGCGACGCCTGTGTTTATTGGGCACGGCATACTGGATTCCGTGGTAGCTGTCGAATCGGGTAAGGCCGTTTATAACGCGCTAAAAGAGTTAGGCTATCCAGCAGTTTGGCATGATTACCCGTTTATGGCGCATTCTGTTTGCCCAGAAGAAATCGCACATTTGTCGGCGTTTATCAACGGGATACTTAAATAATAGTTAGTTGTAGGCGAGCACAAGACCTGCGAGGTTTTAGAAACCTCGCAGGTCTTTCCAGCCACAAAAGAGACGTTACAAAAACAGCCCTCTTGGGTTCGATAGTCACAAAAAAAGGGTGTGTCCATCTGTGGACACACCCTTTTTTGTGGATGGCACTTACGCTTTGACGGCGACTAAGATTTCGTCAAAGGCTTTAACCCTGACAAATCCTGTATTGACCAAATCAATGCCAGTGTCGATGACCATTTTGCACAGGCCGGGTGTCTTGTACACGATCAGGCACAAATAGCCCACTACAGGTACTGCAACCAGTGCGCCAATAAACCCATGCAAGCCTATGGCGCCTAATAGCTTAATTAATAGCGCGACTGCATCGAGTGGCAGTAACAGCAAGGCACCAAAATAAACGATGACGATAAACACAAACAACACCATCACTAAAAATTGTAGCAGTCTTACCAATGCAATATTCACTTTCTTCATAGTTAAATCTCCTCCCGAACTTGAACTTGGAGATTTAATAATCCCCGCTCTTTTTAATCTGGGGATTATACCTTCAAAGCGGTCAAAATCCTTTATTTTTTATTCGGGCGTTTTAATCACAAACAACCGGAATAACAGCGCACCCGCAGCAAAACCGCCTAAATGCGCCCACCAAGCGACATCTACAGTGGCATCAGGGGCAATGATTGAGGTGGTGGCATGGTCTACTTGGAACAAAACCCATAAGCCTAAAAAGGTGATGGCGGGGACATGCACCAATATGGGCGGAAAAAACACCACGACCCGTTCTAAAGGATATAGAAAAAAGTAGGCCGCCAACACCCCCGCAATTGCACCCGAGGCACCGACCACAGGCACTGCTAGGGTGGGGACAAAATAAAATTGCAGCGCGGTGGCGATGCCACCGCACAACAAATAGAACGCTAAAAATGGCAAGCGGCCCATGCGGTCTTCGACGTTATCGGCAAAAATCCACAAAAACCATATATTGACCAGTAAATGGGTCCAACTGGCGTGCAGGAACAAGTTGCTGATAAATGAGAAATAGCCGTCAAACGCCCAACCAACTTGGGGATTGCTATAGCGTAGCGGCACCATGCCATATTGGTGCAAAATGTTGATGGCGCTGGCATCTGGCAACACTTGCATGATGATAAAAATGCTGATGCACACTGCCATAATGCCCCAAGTGACATAAGGTGTTGAGTTGCAGGGGGCTGTATCTCGAATGGGTATCATTAATTTTTGCCTAGTCCGGTTGGAAAAAATATAAGACCCAGCTTAACAGTTAAAATTCGATTAGCAATATGGCGTGATTTAAATCTTTGTGCTGACAAAACGCTTATAATGCGGTTTTAAGTCCTGCTTTTTAGCCTTTGCGTTAAGCGCAACAACACCTCAAGAGACATGCAACCACACATATCCCCGCTATTGCCGTCATTTTCCAGCTTAGAACTGGCCGAGCCTTTGCTTGCCGCTGTCCGCCGATTAGGTTATGAGCAGCCTACGCCTGTCCAACAGAAAGCTATTCCGCTGGCTTTGGCCTATAAAGACTTATTAGTCAGCGCCGAAACGGGCAGTGGCAAGACCGCCGCTTTTTTATTGCCGACTTTGCACCATTTACTGACCCTGCCGTCAAAAAAATTCGGGACCCGCGCCCTGATCCTTACCCCAACACGCGAGTTGGCGCAGCAAGTGTTTAAGCAATGCCAACAATTGCTGGAATTGACTGAGCTTCAGGTTGGCCTTATTACGGGCGGCGATGATTTTCGCTTGCAGCAAAATATGTTGAGGCGCAACACCGCGTGCGTGGTTGCAACTCCGGGTCGCTTATTAGAACTGATGGAGCAAGAAACCCCTGATTTTAGCCATCTCGAAGTGCTGGTTTTAGACGAAGCTGACCGTATGTTGGACATGGGCTTTAGTGAGGATGTGCTTAAAATAGCCAATAGCTGTAACGGACAACGGCAAACTTTGCTGTTTTCAGCGACGCTGACCCATTTTGGTGTCATCAAAATGGCGGACAAATTGCTCGCCAACCACGAAACCGTCGCCTTAAACACTTTGCATGACGGACACCGCAATATCCAACAACAAATCATCGTCGCCGATGACAATGGGCATAAACAAAAGCTGTTGGCCTGGTTATTGCTTAATGAAACTTACGACAAAGCTCTAATTTTTACCAATAGCCGTGTACAGGCTGATGCTTTACAAGGGCCTTTGCGTGGCCAAAAATTGCGGGTTGGCGTTTTGCACGGTGAGATGGAGCAAAAAGACCGCAACCGCATCATGGCCTTGTACCGTGATGGTGTGATTAATGTGTTGGTGGCGACAGATCTTGCCGCCCGAGGCTTGGACATCAAAGGCATTAATCTAGTGATTAATTTTGATGTACCCAGAAATGGCATCAATTATATACATCGCATAGGCAGGACGGGGCGGGTTGATGAGTTAGGCTTGACGGTGGCCTTGGTAAAAAGCACCGAATGGAATTTGATGTCGGGGATAGAGCGGTTTTTAAAACAAAAATTTATCCACCGCACCATTAAGGAGCTGGAAGGCAAATACAAGGGGCCTAAAAAAATAAAGGCATCAGGCAAGGCGGCGGGCATTAAAAAGAAGGTAGAACCAAAAAAGTCGGCTGTTGAAAAAGTTAAGGTACGCCACCGCGACCAAAAAAATATCGGCAAAAGGCGTGCGCCCAGCACGGTTGTGCCTAAGGGAGAAAGTGTTCCCAATCCAGATAATGGATAAAAATCAGTTGTTTGTTGTTTTCTTTCGGGTTATTGCTTAGTCAATATACCCGTTAGGGGTGTTAAAAATTTTTGCATTTTCACAACAAATTTAAAAAAATATCCTATACTTACTTAAACCCTAGCTATTCGCATGTAAATGACGCCACTTGTTTTGGCTTGCAGATTAGGCGGGGTTGATTGCCTCTAGTGCCGCTGTTAAAGCGAGACCAGCATTCAAAAAACCCGCCAAAATGTTGTGACTGGCGTTTTTGATAAAAATCTATTTTTCAAAAATTGGCCTCTTGCCAACTGAAGTGTGCCTGTGCCAAAGTAAGTTCACAGCTGCATCTGTCTGGTCGTTATCTGATCGGGTAACGCTGTAACTTTATAGCTGTATGATTTGTACCGTTTGCTCATTTTGCTGCTTAACGCTTATCGGCTACAAAAATTCTAATTGATGGTATTTCTACCGTCATAACCCAGTCCCTATAAAAATACCCCTTATAGTCTGTTAAAGTAAACATCAACCTTGGGCAATAGCCAGTGTACCAATCGTGCTGATAGGCTTGTTTTGCCACCGCTAAGTGAATTGCAAAAAGTTAGCATGTGTTTTTATCTGCCTACTTACAGGAAATACGGCATTAAAATGAGGGTGGCATACATGGTGACTTATTTCTAAGCACTTAACGCTCCAAATAATAACCTAATGACGATAATATTTATGGCTTCAAATCTTTTTTTCATCTCTTTATTCTCCACCATCATATTTATTATCGTTTTGTTTCCGTTGGCGATCAAAGTGGGTCTGATGGATAAGCCCGATCACCGTAAGCACCATAAACACCCTACACCCTTAATAGGCGGTTTAGGCATATTTTTGGCAACAAGCTTAACGCTGTTGTTAAATGATCTTGAAATCGTCAATAAAGTCGCATTTATTGCCGCAACAGGGCTTTTGGCTGGCGTCGGTTTGGTGGACGATTACAAAGGGCTAGGGGTTAAAATTAGGTTAGTCGCGCAAATTGCCGCCGCATTGATTATGACCGAGGTGGCGGATTTAAAAATAAATGATCTGGGTGACTTATTAGGCACAGGCAATATTGATTTGGGCTTGTTTGCAACGCTGTTTACGGTGTTTGCCGTCGTGGGCGGCATCAATGCCTTTAACATGGTCGATGGTATTGATGGTTTGGCGGGCAGTTTAATGATGGTATCGTTAGTGACGATTGCCGCTGCGTCTTGGCTGGGCGGAAACATCATGCTTTTTAATTACACCATTATTTTTATTGCCGCAGTGCTTGGCTTTTTGTTCTTCAACCTGCGTATTTTTGGTCGCAAGAACGCAGCTATTTTTTTGGGGGATACGGGCAGTACTTTATTTGGCTTTATCGTTTGTTGGTTAGGCATCTATGCGGCGCAAGGCGAGCATCAAATGTTTACGCCCACTACCGTGTTGTGGTTAATGGCAATTCCGTTATTGGATTCGGTAAGCACTATGTGTCGGCGGATGAGCAAAGGGCGGTCGCCCTTTTCACCTGACCGCCAACATTTGCATCACATCTTGGCCTTAGCGGGCTTTAGTGTGAATGGTAAGTTGATAGTTATCGTAGCATCTGCGGCGTTCTTGTCCGCTTTCGGTTATGTCGCCGGCCAATATTGGGGCGTGCCGGAAAAAGTGTTGTTTTTTATTTTTCTGGATGTTTTTATTGCCTATTACTGGTGTATCAACCATGCTTGGAAAGTCGTGGAAATGACTCATGCTATAGGCCCGCATTGCCCGCTTAAAGATAGGCGGGTTGAAGATAAGCGTTTGGGCGATCGGCGGGCAGGTGACAGACGGGTTGGCGATAGGCGCGCAGACGATAGGCGGACAACGGATGCCACCAAAGACGACAAATAACCCACCGAAGTTTAGATACACACTGCACGGTCACGTTTGCGGAATTTTTCACTAAGAAGATGAAGAAAATGTGAAACGTCGAGTTCTTCTTGATGAAAACGGCTTTATAAATTCCGTAACACTGTTAGGGTCGAGTATATTCAGAAATCGCCAGCAGAGTTGTTTCCAAGTAATTTTCCGTTTCAGTATCCACTTTTATTGCCATTTGCTGTTCTTCTAAAGACAAGGCTTGCGCCGTTTGCAACTGGTGTTGCAACACTTCCAGCGTCGCTTCCGACGCATCATTAAGCCGTTGCTGTAGCCGCTGTTGTAGCGTCGGTAATGTGGCCTGTACAGCAATAATCAGCAGCGTCGCGCCGCAGTCGTCGGCTATTTTTTTAAACTGTAGGCGTTGCTCAGGCTTAAGAAAAGCGGCATCCACCATCACCGAAAAGCCCGCAGCCAATAGAGCTAGCGTGTGCGTCGCCAAATACCCATACAGCGTGCTATTGGCGGTTTCACTATAGGCATCTTGTGCTAAGCCGCTACCACTGCTAGCGTTATTGGCAATGCCCAGTAGCCGTTTGCGTTCCACGTCTGAACGCAACAGCACGGCCCCTGTGTTTTCGGCAACAAAATGGGCGACGGTTGATTTGCCTGATCCAGAATAGCCGTGGGTGATAAGCAGCACGCGCGGTTTGGCTAGGCTAAAACGTTCAGCCAAATCCACAAATGATTGATAAGTTGGGCATGATGTATCGCGGCCCAATAGCGCGTCCTGTTGGGCATGGCGCAACAACGCTATTTTGGCGCAGACGAGGGCGCGGTAAACCAAATAATAGGGCAATAATACCAAGCCGCCGTAATCGCCTGTGTGCTGCATATATCGGTTGAGCAAGCGGTAGGCAAACCCTTCGTAACCCGAATGCACCAAATCGACAAACAAAAACGCCACTTCACTCAGCACATCAACCCAGCGCAGTTTCGGGTTAAATTCAATACAATCAAACAAAGTCACTTTAGCGTCGATGAGGGTCATATTGCTTAAATGCAAGTCACCATGACATTCGCGTACAAAACCTTGGTTTTTGCGTGCTTGCATTACGGCTGCTAATGCCTGTCCGGCGGATTCTCCCCAAACTTGTAGCCTGTGCAATTGCTGTTGCGCTGCGTGGGGTAACAATGGGTTCATCGCGGTAAAATTTTCCGCAAACCAATGTTGGATGTCAGCACTGTCACCATAATGCGAGGCGGCATCGGTTTGGTCGATCTGCTGATGGAAGTGGGCGATGAGGTCGGCGATTTGGGTGATTTCATCTGCACTGAGCAGTTGGCGTTCGGCGCGTTCGCTTAGGGTACAATGAGCCGGAAATTGGCGCATTTTTACCGCGTATTCAATCACCTCGCCTACGCCATTGATTGCCGCATGGGCGGGTGTGCCTGTAATGGGAACCACTTCAAGATAAAGGTTAGCGGCTAAGCGCTGGTTTAGCCGTACTTCTTCAGTGCAGAAAAAACGCCGTTGCGCAAGTGTGGAGAAGTCCAAAAACCCAAAGTTGACGGGTTTTTTGATTTTATAGGCGTATTCACCCGTCAATAAAACCCAAGAAATATGGGTTTCAAGCACGCTTACGGCAGTTACCGGATGCGGATAAGCGGTGGGATTTAACAAGGCATTAATTAACGTGTGGCTGGGCATAAGCACTAAACTGTCAAAATAATGGGGGAGGGTGTGTCAGCCCTTAGGCTAGCGCATCATACGCTTTTTAGCTGGGTCGCGGAGCAGAAATGCAAGCCACCCGGATAAGCACGCTGGCATCTGTTATCATAGGCCATTGTATAGCGGCAGTCCGCCGCCTATCGCGTTGTGATAAGAGATTTTGTGAACACTGTTGAATTTTCGTCGTTACCGTTAAAACCCGCCTTGTTAGAAAACATCGCCTCATTGGGTTATACCCACCTGACCCCCATACAAGCGCAAACCCTACCGACTATTTTGGAAGGCAAAGATGTAATTGCCCAAGCTAAAACGGGTAGTGGCAAAACCGCTGCTTTTGGTATTGGATTGTTGTCACGCTTGGATACGTCCAGTTTTAGGGTGCAAGCCTTGGTCGTGTGTCCTACCCGCGAATTAGCAGATCAGGTCAGTAAGGAAATCCGCCAGTTGGCGCGGTTTACCCAAAACATTAAGGTATTGTCCCTCTGTGGCGGCGTGCCGTTTGGCCCGCAGCTGGCTTCTTTAGAGCATGGCGTGCATATAGTCGTCGGCACGCCAGGCCGTTTGCAGGAGCATTTGCGCAAGCGCAGCCTACGCCTGAGCAACTTAAAAGTATTGGTGCTAGATGAGGCCGACCGGATGTTGGATATGGGGTTTGAAGACGTTATCCGCGATGTCATTTCCTACGCACCTACGCATCGGCAAACCCTGTTGTTTTCTGCAACCTACAGCGATCCAATCCGCGACATCAGCAAACAATTCCAATACCAACCGATTACCGTCACCTTAGACAGCAGCCATCATGACAGCATTATCGAACAGCGCTTTTATTCCGTTGACAAAGCCCAGCGCCTGAATGCCTTAGGTTATTTGTTGGCCTATCATCGCCCCGAATCGACAGTGGTGTTTTGTAATACCAAACGCGATTGCCAAGCTATCGCCAGTGCCTTGGATAACAGCGGTTTTTCAGTGCAAGCCTTGCACGGGGATTTGGAGCAAAAACATCGCGATCAAGTATTGGTGCGCTTTGCCAACCACAGTTGCTCGATATTAGTTGCCACCGACGTGGCGGCAAGAGGATTGGACATTAAAGAATTACAAGCGGTGATTAACTATGAATTGCCGTTTGATCCAGAAATTTATGTGCACCGTATTGGGCGCACCGGACGTGCGGGCAACAAAGGTTTGGCCTTAAGCTTAAGTACCGAGCAAGAGCTAAGCCGCGTCCAGGCCGTGGAAACCTATTTGGGGGTTAGTGCCAAATGGGATGAGCTAGCGCCCTTTGTGATGGCCTATGCGCCACGTTTTGAGCCGCCAATGGTGACTTTATGGATAGATGGCGGACGTAAGGACAAAGTACGCCCCGGCGACATTTTAGGCGCATTGACAGGGGCAGGGGGCATAGCGGGCAGTGAGGTGGGTAAAATTGACATCTTCGACAACCATGCCTATGTAGCGGTCAAACAAGCCAGCGCAGATAAAGCCCTACAAGGCTTAAAACACGGCAAGATTAAAGGCCGTAGTTTTATGGTGCGTAAATCATTATGGGACTAAACAGCAGGGCGGCAAGTTTTAAAAAGCCATAAAAACAATGAGTTACATCGCATGTGGCTCCCTCTCCCTCAGGGAGAGGGTTGGGGAGAGGGCGATTTACTATCGCTTTACTTCCTGCGTTCTCTATAACTAAGCCTAATCCTCAGGCAAAAACTTCACTAAGCGCACGGTGTTCTCATCGCGTTTGACAATTTCCAACAGGTGTCCGTGTAGCTTGATGCCTGTGCCTTGTTCAGGAATGGTTTCCATAAATTCAATAATCAGCCCGTTGAGGGTCTTAGGGCCTTCGGTGGGCAAAGACCATTGCATCACCCGATTCAATTCCCTAACGGTGATGCCCGCATCCACTAAATAACTGCCGTCGCTTTGTTTTTTGGCAGTTTGATCGTCGGTGATCAGTTCGCCGACAATTTCTTGCAAGAGATCATCCAGCGTAACCAAGCCTTGTACGTCGCCGTATTCATCGACGACGAGGCCAATACGCGTTTTTTCGGTTTTAAAACGCAGCATTTGTGCATGGACGGGCGTGTGTTCGGGAATGAAATAGGGCTTGGACAAGAGGTTGATGATGGCTTGTTTGTCAAATTGCGCTTGGTTGACCAGCAACAGGACTTTTCTTAAGTGCAAAAAACCGACCACGCGGTCTATGCTTTTTTTGTAGACCGCCATTTGCGTGTGCGGGCTGGTTTTGATGTGCTCGATGATGTCTTCTATCGAGGCTTCGAGGTCTATGCCGACAATTTCATGGCGGGGGGTCATGATGTCTTCGACAGTCGCTGATTCCAAATCGAGTATGCCCAGTAACATTTTTTGGTAACGCACGGGCATCAGGC
>JABFST010000328.1 GCA_013140465.1 Methylococcaceae bacterium | reverse complement strand
GGGCATGGACTCCTCGGCAAACACAGTGCGCAACGCTTCTAGCTCGCGCGTGTCGCCTACGGGTGTGCTGGTGCCGTGGGCATTAACGTAATCTACTTTGCCCGTGATAGTCGCCATTGCTTGCTGCATACAACGCACCGCGCCTTCGCCTGAAGGTTGCACCATGTCGTAACCATCAGAGGTTGCGCCATAACCCGTCAGTTCGGCGTAAATTTTCGCGCCGCGTGCTTTGGCATGTTCAAGTTCTTCCAACACCAACACGCCACCGCCGCCAGAAATGACAAAACCATCGCGGGTTTCGTCATAAGGTCTGGATGCTGTCGTGGGTGTGTCATTATATTTGGAAGACAAGGCACCCATTGCATCAAACAAGACCGACATCGTCCAATGCACTTCTTCGCCACCGCCCGCAAACACGATGTCTTGTTTGCCCATTTGGATCAATTCCAAGCCGTGGCCTATGCAGTGCGCACTGGTCGCACATGCGGAACTGATGGAATAGTTGACGCCTTTGATTTTAAACGGCGTAGCCAAACACGCGGTATTGGTGCTGGACATGCTGCGCGGCACCATATAGGGGCCTACTTTTTTGACACCTTTGTCGCGCAAAATATCGGCGGCATCAACGATGTTGGATGTGGACGGTCCACCTGAACCCATCACCAATCCGGTCCTAAAGTTAGACACGTCAGCGTCATCAAGGCCAGAATCGGTTATCGCCTGTTGCATGGCGATGTAATTGAAGGCCGCGCCATCACCCATAAAACGTTTAATCTTACGGTCGATAAAGTCATCAAGGTCTATCTTAATAGCACCATGCACATGGCTACGAAAGCCCATTTCTGCATAGACATCAGCAAAACCAATGCCTGAACGGCCTTGTTTTAAGGAATCTACCACTTCGTCACGGTTGTTGCCGATGCTGGAGACTATGCCCAATCCGGTCACTACGACTCTTTTCATGTTTCTGGACTCCTAAAAATCTTCTGTAGAAGTAAATAAGCCAACGCGTAAATCGGTGGCTTCATAGATGACTTTACCATCTACATCCATCGTGGCATCCGCAATACCCATGACCAGTTTGCGCATAATCAGTCTTTTTAAATTAATCCGGTAAGTGACTTTTTTTGCAGTGGGCAACACTTGCCCCGTAAATTTAACTTCGCCCACGCCTAAAGCACGGCCTTTACCCGGGCCGCCCATCCAGCACAAATAAAACCCCACCAACTGCCACATGGCATCTAAGCCCAAACAACCGGGCATGACGGGATCGCCTTGGAAATGGCAAGCAAAAAACCATAAGTCTGGGGTGATGTCCAATTCGGCGATAATTTCACCTTTCCCGTAAGTGCCGCCTTCGTCTGATATATAGGTGATACGATCCATCATCAGCATATTTGGCAAAGGCAACTGCGCGTTTTTAGGTCCGTATAATTCCCCCCTACCCGACTTTAATAGTTCTTCGCGCGTAAAACTATGCTGTTTATCCATATTTTTGTATACCTTAGAAATTATTCTTATTATAGAACCTCATATTATCTTACAGACACCGAAAAAAATCAGCTCAATTTTTAGCGCGGTGGCACATCCACCAACAATTGCGATAACTTTAAGGCATTGCGCTGTAAGCGTTGTTGGTAAACCATCGCATACGCCAAAACCGAACTGACATATTTTCGGGTTTCTTTGTAGGGTATGGTTTCTATCCAAACATCAGCTGGTACCGCACTTGCGGTCGGTAACCATTTGGCGATACGGTTAGGGCCGGCGTTGTAGGCCGCAGATGCCAGAGCAACATGTCCGCCGAATCGGCCTAAAAGTTCTTGGTAATAACGCGTGCCGTACCTGATGTTCATGGCGGGATTAAACAAGCTGGCCTCGGACAGCCAAGGCTCATTTAATGCCCGCGCCATTTGTTGGCCGGTGCCGGGCATTAGTTGCATCAGCCCCCTAGCCCCTACAGGCGATTGGGCAAAGGTGTCCAATAGGCTTTCTTGGCGCATCAGGCCATAGATCAATGCGGGATCTACATTAAATTGTTGCGCTGCGTTTTGAACTTGGGACAAATAAGCCATAGGAAAACGCAAACCCAAATCATCCCAATAATCGGCTTTGACTAAAGTCATAATGGCGATTTGATCCCATTGCCATTGTTGCGCCAATTTGGCGGCAATCTTAAGTTGTTCTTTAGGCAGTTTTTGGATGGCAAACCACCATTGCCGTTTGGCCTCTAGTGGGCGGTTTAACGCAACCCATTCCTGTACCACCCGAAAATCGCTTTGTTGCGCCAAGCGGCTGGCATCATCGGGGGCTAACAGTATCGGCTTGTCGTTTAGGGCATAGCTGGTTTGAATTGCATCAGCCGCTAAAAAACCATAAAAGCTTCTGTCAACGGCAAGCTGCTGGTAAGCTGCCAGCCCTTGTTGCGCTTGGCCTGTAGCAACTAAGGCGCGGGCTTGCCAGTATTGCCATTGCGGTTGCTGCCGCTCTTCTACGCTTAAAGCGGCCAAGGCTTTGGCGATATGGGGCCAATTTAATTCCAGCAACGCCGCCCTGACTTTCCACTCCCGCACCTCGGCATCACCTGCCACCACTTGCTCCAAACGCGCATAAGCACGGCTATCACGCGCACGCGCCAAAGCCAAGGCCAGCTTGCGTTCGACTTGCTGGTAGCTGTTGGCATCGATTAGCATCGCCGATTTATGCGTGTCCCATAGCGTAAGCGCAGCCGTGAAATCTGTTTTTGCCAGCCGTTCTATGCCATAGGCAAACAACCCACCTAAGCCGCTATGCGCGTTAAGCCATTCGTTGTCTTGCAGCAGTGACGGGGTGTTATGCACTTGCAGCCACAACTCGGCTAGTGCAAGCGCAGGCTCTGCCATTAAGCGCATCACATAACGCGCCAATCCGGCGTTGTTGTTGCGCAACGCCAAATCAAAACGTTGCCAAATAAGGCTAGGGGTCAATTCGGGTGACAACACCAATGCCGACAATAATGGATCACAGGCTTTAGCTTGGGCATAACCCACTGCCCACAGGCGTTTGGCAGCTTCTAGCGCAAACCGTTGTCTGCCTAGCTGGTACTGGGCCCAGTGATACTGGCATTCTAAAGCGGCATCGCCTGTGGCTTGATAATGTTGGCTAAACGCCAGCCACTGCGCATTATCGGCAAGATACGCCAACCATTTGGCACGCAACAGCTCGGCGTAACGGGTATCTTTATAGTCGGTTAAAAAACGCTGGATTTTTTCGGATTGCGCCAAATTATTTTTAAGCCATTGATATTGCAGATAGGGATATAAAGGGTAATCTGCCAAAACCTCTGCCAAGCTTAAAAACAGTGGCTCATCACCTAGCGCTATTTGCTTTTCAGCCCACAAAAAATCTTGCCTTTGCTGCGCCAACGTCGCCCCTACCGCCGTGCCAGAAAAAACCAACAAGCAGCAAACTAACCAGCGTTTGGGTATGCGATTTATAGTCATTTTAAGGTTAAAAACCAACGGTTTAATAAAGGCAATCGTAACTTCTCATTAATGGCAGGATAAAGACCTGCGAGGTTTATAAAACCTCGCAGGTCTGCCACTATTGCCTACAAATCATGAGAAGTTACAGGCAACCGTCGTTTTTGTTGAGGGGACGTAACGGTCACTGCCCACGGTCTAGCGGCGTACAACGGCTTTATACGTTGTACTCTCGATTTTATTGCTGACACGGCAAGGTCTAAAGCCGTTGCACTCCAACGGTCACTGCTTAATTGTAGGCAGTCGGGGTGCAACGGTGCGGGTTTAAGCTAGCACAGGTCGTGCAAAAGCCTGTTAAGGTTTCGTAAGCCATCAAAACCAGGCTGGAGTCTGGAGCCGGCTTACGCCACTATAAAGAACTAAAATAAGCCGCCAAGGCATTCAGATCCGAATCGGTCAGGCCGCTAGTGATGGCTTGCATTTGCCCGTTTTCACGTTTGCCAGACTTAAAGTTTCGTAATTGTTTAAGCAAATACGGATAATGCTGTCCAGCCAAGCGTGCCACTTGTCCATTGCCTTCGGCACCTTGTCCGTGGCACCCCAAACACATAGCCGCGCTGGCCTCACCTTTTTTGACCAACTCGGGGTCACTGCCTCCCGAATTTACAGGCGGACGGCTGGCAAAATAAGCCGCTAGGTTTTTCATGTCGTCATCGGTCATATTGCCCGCCGTTGATTCCATCAGCGAATTTTTACGCGTACCCGCCTTAAAGGCTTGCAATTGGTTGACGATATAA
>JABFST010000077.1 GCA_013140465.1 Methylococcaceae bacterium | reverse complement strand
CCCAAACACTGTCGTCTGCTTATTTTAGGTTCTGGCCCTGCGGGCTATACCGCAGCCATTTATGCGGCCCGCGCCAACTTAAACCCTGTCATTATTACGGGGATGCAGCAAGGCGGACAATTGACCACCACGACCGAAGTCGATAACTGGCCGGGAGATGTGGAAGGCTTGCAAGGCCCTGATTTAATGGAAAGAATGCGTTTGCACGCAGAACGTTTTGCGACTGAAATCATATTTGACCATATCCACACGGCAGACCTGAGCGCACGCCCGTTCACCTTAACAGGCGATGTCGGCACTTACACCTGCGACGCTCTGATTATTGCCACAGGCGCATCGGCACGTTATTTGGGGCTAGATTCCGAAGAAGCGTTTAAGGGCAAAGGCGTGTCAGCCTGTGCCACTTGCGACGGTTTTTTCTACCGCAACAAGCCCGTGGCAGTCATCGGGGGCGGCAATACGGCGGTAGAAGAAGCCCTGTATCTCGCCAATATTGCGTCACAAGTGACGGTCGTCCACCGCCGCGACAAATTCCGCTCGGAAAAAATCTTGTCCGACAAATTGCTGGAAAAAGCCGCTAACGGCAATGTCGTGATTGAATGGAACGCGTCTTTGGACGAAGTCTTAGGCGACAACAGTGGTGTTACCGGCATCCGCATTAAAAATAATCTGGACAACAGCACCAAAGACATCGACGTGCATGGTGTTTTTATCGCCATAGGCCACACCCCCAACACCGATATTTTTAGCGGACAGCTGGACATGGAGCATGGCTATATCAAAGTGCGCAGCGGCATTACTGGCAATGCCACCGCCACCAGCATCCCGGGCGTGTTTGCCGCTGGCGACGTGATGGACTCGGTGTACAAACAAGCGATTACCTCTGCGGGTTCGGGCTGTATGGCGGCCTTGGACGCGGAGAAATTTTTGGATGAATTGCACTAATCGGGCGCGACCCAGCCGCGCAAGACCAGCACTGCCTATGCCATGCAACTGACCATCCTTAACCCTTACAACCCGTGGCAAGATTTTCCGCCCTTAGATAAAGCCTTAGACGAGCCGGACGGTTTGCTGGCTGTGGGCGGTTGCCTCTCGCAAAAACGCTTGCTGAAAGCGTATCGGCAAGGCATTTTCCCTTGGTACAATCCGGGCGAACCCATTTTGTGGTGGTCGCCCGACCCTAGGCTGGTGCTGTTTCCAGAGCAATTGCAGCTGTCCCGCTCGTTACGCAAAACCCTGAACAAAAATTACTTTAAGGTGACTTTTGACCGCGCTTTTGCAGACGTGATCGCCGCATGCGCCCAACCGCGCAAAGACAGCGCGGGCACTTGGATTACCCACGACATAGATGCCGCCTATAATGCCTTGCATGACAGCGGCTATGCGCATTCGGTAGAAACCTGGGCGGATGGGGAATTGGTCGGCGGACTTTATGGCATTGCCATAGGACAAGTGTTTTTTGGCGAATCGATGTTCCATACCCAAACCGACGCCTCTAAAGTGGCTTTCGCCCATTTGGTACGCCAGCTAACAGCTTGGGGCTATCAATTGATTGATTGCCAAGTGCATACCCAACACTTGGCCAGTTTTGGCGCGGTCGATTGCCCGCGCACTGAGTTTGTCAACTTGTTGGCGCGTTACTGTGACGAACCCGCCCATCCTGATGCGTGGCAACCGCTATGATTTCCATCCCGTTATTTTTAAGCAAACCCCATCCTTGCAGCTATCTCGATGACATTGCGGCGCAATCTGCGTTTGTGCATCCGGCTTATCCAATCACTACCGAGATTTATGGGCAGTTGCTGGAGCAAGGGTTTCGCCGTAGCGGCGATGATGTCTATATCCCCCAATGCGGTGGGTGTAACGCCTGTGTGCCAGCGCGGATTGAAGTTAAGCATTTTCGCCCCAAACGCACGCAAAAACGCTGTCTTAAAAAAAACCGCGATACCCAAGCCGTCATCAAACCCGCGATTTACGATCCGGCGCACTACGCCATGTATTTGCGCTACCAAAACACGCGGCATAACGCCGGATCTATGGCAAATGCCAGCCCCGAAGATTATGTCAATTTTTTGGGCAGTTCTTGGTGCAACACTTGTTTTGTCGAGTTTTCGATAGACGGCGAACTTGCCGCGATTGCCGTTGTTGACCAATTTGCCAACGCTTGGTCAGCCGTGTACACGTTTTTTGAACCCAAATTTGCCGATTACAGCCTAGGTGTTTACGCCGTGCTCTGGCAAATTGAACAAGCACGCTTACAACGTAAAGACTATCTGTATTTGGGCTTTTGGATTAAGGATTGCCAAAAAATGGCCTATAAAATGGATTACCAACCCTTGCAACTGTTGCAAAACCGCGTGTGGACAGCCGCAGAAGCTGGCTAGACGCAAACACGCCCACTTTACCGCCTTAAGGAAACCCCCTATGCCCCCACAACGTCCCGTGGTCTTGTCATTTTCCGGTCACGACCCGAGCGGCGGCGCGGGCGTACAGGCCGACATTGAAACCTTGGTCAGTCACCAATGCCACGCCGCCAGCGTCATTACCGCCTTAACCGAACAGGACACAAACAATGTCAAAAAGCTGATTCCGCAACATCCCGAAGCGTTTATTAGCCAAGCCAACACCTTACTAGACGACCTGAATGTCAACGCGATCAAGATTGGCCTGATTGGGCATCATGAAATCGCCTTAGCCATTTATGCCGTGTTAAAACAACATCCGCACATACCCGTGGTTTTAGATCCCGTCTTGGCGGCGGGCGGCGGCACAGCCTTAGCCAATGACCGCCTACTGGCGACGATAGTGGATTTATTGCTGCCCTGCACTACCGTGCTGACACCCAACAGCGTAGAAGCGCGGGCTTTGGCAGGTTTGGATGATTTGCAAGAATGCGGCTTGGCGTTATTGGCGCAAGGCTGCCAATCGGTACTGATAACAGGCACGCACGAACACACGCCGTCAGTCAGCAACCAACTGTTCCACGACCACCGCCTTTGGGAAACCTATACCTGGGATCGCTTGCCTGACAGCTATCATGGCTCGGGCTGCACCTTGGCAACCAGCATTGCCGCGTTGATGGCGCATGGCTTAGACCCTATCCAAGCCGTCATGGAAGCGCAAGACTATACTTGGAATGCCTTAAACGCGGGCTACCGCATCGGCAAAGGCCAGTTGATACCCAACCGTTTTTTTTGGATGGACGAAGACCAATGAACATGCCGCCACGCGGGCTTTATGCCATAACCCAAACCGACCATAAAACCGCTGCGCAAGTGCTGGCTGAAGTCCACGCCGCCCTTAAAGGCGGGGCTGTGCTAGTGCAATACCGCGACAAAAACCCGCACGATGCCGTCGCCTTGGCAACGGCGCTGGTCGCGCTCTGCCATCAGTTTAACGTGCCACTGTTAATAAACGATGCCGTAGACCTCGCGCTGCAAGTCGGGGCAGACGGTGTGCATCTAGGCCAAGATGACGGCGACATTGCCGCCGCAAGGCAACGTTTGGGGCCGGATGCGATTATTGGCGTGTCTTGCTACAACAGCGTGGAACGGGCGTTGTCTGCCGCCCAACAAGGCGCCAGCTATGTGGCGTTTGGACGGTTTTTTAGTTCGCAGTCCAAACCCCTAGCGGCTCCGGCACAACTCGATACCTTACACCGCGCCAAAGCCACATTAACGTTGCCAATAGTGGCGATAGGCGGCATTTTGCCAGACAACGGCGGCGCATTACTGGCGGCAGGAGCAGATTTGCTGGCGGTGATAGGCGGCCTGTTCGACCAAGAACCCGAAACCGCCGCGCGGGCTTTTCAAACCCTGTTTACAGCTACCGCTTAAACTCGCCGCCCTAAGTAAAAGCAGCCGAGTTTATGTCTCGTTCCCAAGCTCTTTTTGGGAACGAGACATCCGGCCTACAGGGCTATCGTTCCAACGCTCCGCGTGGGAATGCCGCACCCGACGCTCCAGCGTCTTCTTGGCTAACTTTACCGCATCAAAGCCCCGCAACGCAGGAGCGTTGCGGGATGAATTTCCACACGGAGCGTGGGAACGATAAAAAATAATTCAAACTGTAGAGACGCGATTTATCGCGTCTTGATTTATCGCATCTGTCATATTCGCGTTTCCATCAGCAGTGGGTCGCTATTGGAGACGCGATAAATCGCGTCTCTACGGTCTGCCTCGTTCCCAAGCTCTGCTTGGGAATGCCTACCTTCAAGCTCTGCTTGACGATTCAACTACGCCAAGCGGAGCTTGGGAACAAGAAAT
>JABFST010000060.1 GCA_013140465.1 Methylococcaceae bacterium | reverse complement strand
TTTTTAATCATTTCCACGGTGTTGGGGCGGCCTTCGTTGACTTTATACACCACTTCGCAAGGGATGCCCGCTGCTTTTAAGAACCGTGCCGTGCCGCCTGTCGCGACGATTTCGTATTTTTTATCGACCAACATTCGGGCGACTTCGGGGGCTTTGGCCTTATCGGCATCGCGGATGCTAATTAGCACTTTGCCGCTGGCATTTAAATTGACACCTGCTGCGCGTTGGGATTTGGCGAAGGCTTCACCAAAAGTTTTGCCTACGCCCATCACTTCGCCCGTCGATTTCATTTCTGGCCCTAACAACGGATCGACGCCGGGGAACTTAACAAACGGGAACACGGCTTCTTTTACGGAAAAATAGCTAGGAATGCGTTCTTCGGTAACGCCTTGTTGTTCCAAGCTTTGCCCTACCATCACGCGTGCGGCGATTTTTGCCAGCGCATAGCCCGTGGCTTTGGACACGAACGGCGCAGTACGCGAGGCGCGCGGATTGACTTCCAGCACATAAATGTCTTCACCCTGTATAGCAAACTGGGTGTTCATCAAACCTCTTACGCCCAAGGCTTCGGCCATTTTGGCGACTTGTTCGCGCAATTGGTTTTGTATCGCCACAGGCAATTCATACGGCGGCAAAGAACACGCCGAATCGCCGGAGTGTACGCCCGCTTGTTCGATATGTTCCATCAAACCGCCGATTAACACGCGTTCGCCGTCATAAATCGCATCTACGTCCATTTCCACGGCATCATCCAAAAAGCGATCCAGCAATACAGGTGAATCGTTGGACACGCTGACCGCTTCTTTCATATAGCGTTGCAAGCCTTCTTCGTTGAACACGATTTCCATCGCCCGACCACCCAATACATAAGACGGCCTGACCACTAAAGGATAGCCCAATTCTTTGGCGGCATTGAGTGCTTGATCGACTGAACGTGCAGTCGCATTCGGTGGCTGTCTTAAGCCTAAACGTTCCAACAATTTTTGGAAACGCTCGCGGTCTTCTGCCAAATCGATCGAGTCTGGGGACGTGCCAATAATCGGCACGCCCGCAGCTTCTAAGGCGCGCGCCAGTTTGAGCGGGGTTTGCCCGCCGTATTGCACAATCACGCCTTTGGGTTTTTCCAAATGCACGATTTCCAGCACGTCTTCCAGCGTTAAGGATTCAAAATACAAACGGTCGGAGGTGTCAAAATCGGTGGACACGGTTTCAGGGTTGCAGTTAATCATAATGGTTTCATAACCATCTTCCCGCAAAGCCAAAGCCGCATGGACACAGCAATAGTCAAACTCTATGCCTTGCCCGATACGGTTAGGGCCACCGCCCAAAATGATGATTTTTTCTCTGTCCGACACCCGCGCTTCGCATTCTTCCTCGTAAGTGGAATACAAATATGCGGTATCCGAAGAAAATTCCGCCGCGCATGAGTCTATGCGCTTATACACAGGGCGGATGCCTTGTTTGTGGCGCACGTTACGCACTTCGGTTTCGGAGGCATCCAGCAATTTGGCAATACGGCGGTCAGAAAAACCTTTGCGTTTAAGTTTGTACAACTCGCCGGATTCCAGCGTGGACAAGGTTTTTTTGGCTAAGGATTGCTCAGTCAGCACCAAATCTTGCACTTGGGTCAAAAACCACGGGTCGATTTTGCTGGACTCATGGACTTCTTCTAAGGTCATGCCAAAACGGAAAGCATCGGCGACATACAATAAACGGTCGGGGCCAGGATGGCGCATTTCGCGGCGCATTTTGTCGGCGGCGTTTTCGTCGGTTAAGTCAGTGACTTCGGTCAAGCCATCGATGCCAATTTCCAAGCCGCGCAAGGCTTTTTGCAAAGATTCTTGAAACGTGCGGCCTATCGCCATCACTTCGCCAACCGACTTCATTTGTGTGGTTAAACGGTCATCGGCTTGGGCGAATTTTTCAAAGGTAAAACGCGGGACTTTGGTCACGACATAATCGATAGTCGGCTCAAACGATGCGGGGGTTGCACCGCCAGTAATCTCGTTTTTCAGCTCATCTAGGGTAAAACCCACCGCCAATTTTGCCGCCACTTTGGCAATCGGGAAACCTGTGGCTTTGGATGCCAAAGCCGAAGAGCGCGACACCCGAGGATTCATTTCAATCACAATCAAACGTCCGTCGGCTGGATTAATGGCGACTTGCACGTTAGAACCGCCGGTATCCACGCCGATTTCACGCAACACCGCCACCGACACGTTCCGCAGGATTTGGTATTCCTTATCGGTTAAGGTTTGTGCAGGCGCGACGGTGATCGAATCGCCCGTATGCACGCCCATCGGGTCAAAGTTTTCTATCGAACACACGATTATGCAATTGTCTTTAGAATCGCGCACCACTTCCATTTCGTATTCTTTCCAACCCAATACCGATTCCTCAATCAGCAATTCATTGGTCGGCGACAAATACAAACCGCGTTCGCAAATTTCAATAAATTCTTCTTTATTATAGGCAATACCGCCACCGCTGCCGCCCATCGTAAACGACGGACGGATCACCGTGGGATAGCCCACTTCTTTTTGCGCCGCCAAGGCTTCTTCCATAGAGTGCGCGGTTTTAGACTTCGCCACTTCATAACCGATACGCGCCATCGCGTCGTTGAACAATTGGCGATCTTCCGCCATATTAATGGCTTCTTTGGTCGCGCCTATCATTTCGACGTTGTACTTTGCCAACACGCCGTGCGCATCCAAAGCCAAGGCACAGTTCAAGGCCGTTTGTCCGCCCATCGTCGGCAAAATCGCATCGGGGCGTTCTTTGGCGATGATTTTCTCCACCGTTTGCCAATCAATCGGCTCGATATAAATCGCGTCCGCCATATCGGGGTCGGTCATAATCGTCGCGGGATTGGAGTTGACCAAAATCACGCGGTAGCCCTCTTCGCGCAAGGCTTTACACGCCTGCGTGCCAGAGTAGTCAAATTCACAGGCTTGACCAATAACGATAGGGCCTGCGCCCAGTAAAAGTATGGATTTTATGTCGGTTCTTTTTGGCATGTCTTCTATTTTATGGTAGGGATTTTTGTAATTGGCTAATGGGAGTCGCACTAATTATAAATAATATATTTTTATGTACCTTATCATTACCCCAAGATTCTGGCTCATAATTTTCAAAAAAATCGTCACTATTTTTGATAGTCATTAATAAATGATTCATTGTGTCATAAAAATAAACCAACAGACCGTCATTAAACGCTTGCACAATACGCCTTTCCCAAAAACGCTTGCCATCAGGCGTTTGTTCTTGGTCAGTAATCATAATCGCATAACGTTTTAATAAATGATTAAATATCTTTCTAGGAAAGCCAATTAATAAGTCTTCATTACTAGGACTTGCCCATACTAACACTTGGGTGCAAGTGTGATGTGCAATCACCTGCTGATTAATTTTTATATCCACTGCATAAACAATACGCGGATTGTCTTTGTCGGTTCTATCTAATAAACGGATTTTAGTTTTAGCCTTGTTCGATTTTAACTCAAAATATTCTGGCAAAATAACATCATCCACACTATATTCTATAGAATATTTTGCTAAAAACTTCTTCGCTTCATTTTTATTTGATGAAGGCTTATTAAAAACCTCCGTGAATTTAGCGCGTTTTATAGTTTGTGGAGACATATTGTGTAACTTGTTATTTATTATTGGGTTGATAAATCAACCCAACCTACGCTGCTAAGCGATAAAAACGGTTCGGTATCAGTCATTATAAATCATCAGGCATCAATCCGGTTTTTTTGGCGATACGTTGCAACATTCGGCTACCAATCTCTTCACCTTGATGAAAGGCAAAAACAAAATCTTCATAACCTTCTCGCTGCAACACTTTATGAGAACCCGATTGTCTTTTTACTGACCAACCTATTCGGACTAATGCCGCGAATACTTGTTTTGCTTTTGTACTTGGGAATGAATTCATGCCGCAAATAACAATTCCAGCTCTTCGGGTACTTCACCATACTCCAAACGGTCGGCAAGAATACGCAAGGCTAAGACTTCTACATTTTTAATCGCTTGTTCTCGCGTGTCCCCGTATACCATTGCACCAGAAAGCACCTCTATTTCAGCTATCCAGCGTCCATCCGCTTCTTGCTCCAATTCAATTTTATATTTCATTGTTACCTCAGTATTTTTTGCGGCTTGTTAAAACTGTACTTACTCAAGCCCCCTCGCAAGCCCTCCCCCCTTGAAAAGGGGGGAGGGCTTGCGAGGGGGCTGAGGGGGGTTATTAAATAAAACCTACTC
>JABFST010000284.1 GCA_013140465.1 Methylococcaceae bacterium | reverse complement strand
CTATTTTTTGCTGGCCTTACTGGCGTTAGCCAGCTCTATCAGCTTGGATTTGACCGCCCCCCTGTATTACAAACACATCGCCAACAGCCTAGCCGCGCCGTATACAGAAGCCACCTTGGCCTTATTATTTGATGACTTGACCCACATTGCCACCATTTATGCAGGGATTTGGCTGTCTTGGCGTTTGCTGGAAATTGCGATTGTGCCGCTGGATGGCGGCGGCATCAATTTATTGGAAAAACGCTGTTTTGAGGTGCTAAAAAAACAACATTACACGTTTTTTGAGAACCGCTTTTCCGGCAGCCTGATTAAACAGGCCAACCGCTTTTCGCGCTCGTTTGAAACCATCATGGACTGGTTTTTGTTCCAGTTTTTTATGAATATTTTGGCGGTGGTGATTGCGTTTGTGATTTTTTATCAGCAACAACGCGAATTTGCGCTGTATTTCTTGATTTGGGTCGCTGTGTTTGTCGCGTGGAATATTATTTATTCGCTGTGGAAAATGCGTTTTGACGAAGCCGTTGCCAGTGCCGATTCCAACGTGGGCGGCGTGTATTCCGATGCCATCAGCAATATTTTTGTCGTTAAAAGTTTCGCCTTGGAAGCAAACGAGCAAAAGCGCATAAACCAAGCCTCGGACACGGTTTATAAAAAGAAAAAAATTGCCTGGTTTTTTACCTTTTTGTCGTTTGCCGTGCAAGGCATCATGACCTTTGGCATTGAGCTGTTGCTGGTGTATCTGATGATTAAAAAATGGCAAACCGGACATTTTCAAGTCGGCGAGTTTGTCTTGTTGCAATCGATTATGATGCTGTTAATCCAGCGTTTATGGGAGTTTGGGCGCAATTTCCGCACCTTTTTTACGGCCTTGGCAGATGCCTCGGAAATGGCGGAAGTGTTTCGGCAAACTGCTGTCGAACACGACAGCCCCAAAGCATTGCCGCATGTCATAAAGCACGGGGCGATTGCATTTAATAAGGTGTATTTTAGTTACCACCCCCAAGACAGCCAGCAAAAAGCCCTGTTTAACAACTTTTCTTTGTCGATAAAAGCAGGTGAAAAAATTGCCTTGGTTGGGCAATCGGGTTCGGGCAAATCCACCTTAACCAAATTGCTGTTCCGGTTTTTAGATCCGCAACAAGGCACGCTCAGCTTTGACGGCATAGATGCACAGGCATTTACCTTATCCGCCTTGCGCCGACAAATTGCGATGGTGCCGCAACAGCCGGATTTGTTTCACCGTTCTATCCGCGACAACATTACCTTAGGTGCGCACATCAGCGACGAAAAACTGCGCGATATTGCCGAAAAATCGCGCTGCATGGGTTTTATCGAACACTTGCCCGCACAATTTGATACCTTGGTCGGTGAGCGCGGGGTAAAACTGTCCGGCGGCGAACGCCAGCGCATTGCGATTGCACGGGCATTTTTAGAAGATGCGCCGATAGTGGTGCTGGACGAAGCCACCAGTGCCTTAGATTCGCTGACCGAAAAGCAAATCCAAGTGGCTATTTTTGAGCTGATAGCCCATAAGACCGCGATAGTGATTGCCCACCGTTTATCCACTATCCTTAAGATGGACCGCATAGTCGTTTTGGAACATGGGCGCATTATCGAACAAGGCACGCATAGCCAATTGCTGGCGCAACAAGGCAAGTATTACGCGATGTGGCAGCACCAAAGCGGCGGATTTTTGGCAGACTAGGCGTTATTGTAAATATTCAGTCTCCCTCCTTAAAAAGGCATAAGTATCTACACAAGTCATTAGCCCGTCATTCCGGCATGGATGCCGGACTCGTTAGAGCGCATAGCGAATCTAGTGCCACGGACGGTTGCTTCGGTAAGCTGTAAGTGCTTGATTTAGCATTGCCGTAAGCTTGAACATTCACATCCATGCCAGTATGACGGTGCTTTTGTAACTTGCTCAAACTTGTGTAGATACCTATGCTTAAAAAGGAGGGGTTAGTGGAGGTTATTCAGCCAACAACTGGCTGATGCGGTAACTGCCGTTGCCGTCTATGCCCAACACTTCGGCCAAATACGGCAAGCAACTGTGCATGTCTGCCGATAAAGTCCACGGCGGGTTGACCACGATCATGCCACTGGCGGTCATACCGTGCCCTACGCTGTCAGGCTGTATACCCAGCTCGTAAAGATGCACGTTTTTCAGCGCGGTGTTTTGCAGGGCGAGTTCAAGTTGTTGGTTGCGCTTACGGTCCACAACCGGATACCACAGCGCAAACGTGCCTGTGGCAAAGCGTTGGTAATACTTTAGCAAAATCTCCACGACGCGGCGGTAATCGTCTTTGACTTCATACGCAGGGTCTATCAGCACCACACCACGGTGTTCTTTAGGCGGCAACAACCCGACCGCAGCCGCCAAACCGTCGCCATGTATGGCCTTAATGCGCCTATCTCCGGCAACATTTGCGCTTAACAACGGGATTTCGCTAGGATGCAGCTCGTATAAAAACAAACGGTCGCTTTCGCGTAAAAACTGTTGGAACAACAGCGGCGAACCCGGGTAGCGGTGCAATTCGCCTTCGGCATTCAATTGGCGCACGCTTTCCACATACTGCGCGAGTGCTGCTGGCAGGTCGTGGCGTTGCCATAATTTGCCTATGCCGTTATCAAACTCACGGTTTTTTAAGGCGTAGCTACTGGTTAAAATCGTGTCGCCCGGCCCGGCGTGGGTGTCTATGCCGCACCACGGTTTGGGCTTTTTGTTTAAATGCCCCAGTATGTTGATTAATACAAGATGTTTTAACACATCGGCAAAATTGCCGGCATGGAATGAATGGCGGTAGCTGAGCATGTGTGGTGTTGGGGGGTTAGAACAATTTATCAAACAAAGTCATACTGATCTCAAAAGAAATCAGGCCAATAATAATCCATTCCAATATCGACGAATGGCGGTGTTTTTGCTCGTCGGCCAGCATTTCAAACAACTCGTGGATGGTTTCGAGTTTTTTCGACAACACGTCCGTGCGTTGGGCAATTTCCAAATATTTGGCGGTGATGCTGTAAAACGCCTCGTATTCGGGGTATTCCCAGAAAAAATCCGGCGTGTCCAGCAAATCGTAGTTGAGGATAATGTCGCTTTTGGTTAAAAACAGCTGCCCGCGAATTTTGGCTATATTATGGCGGCTAAGCTTAATGCTGCCGTTCAGCGCCAAAGAGCGCGGGATGTAGCTGGTGTTGTTGATCGTTGTGATCGCGTTGGTTTCAAACGAGGCCAGCTTAATCGACTGCGCCATGCCTTGGGATAAGGAGAAGATTAAAATCGGATCCGACGATTCGATTTCGATATGGTCTTCAATAATCCGCGTGCTGGGGCATTCCAAAGCAAACGTGAAATTATCCTCTTCCACCACCGCCAGCGGCTTTTCGGCATGGGCCAATAACAGCTGGTGGAGTTTCTGCTGCTCTTCGGTGCTGACGTTCCAATGCACCACCGCCCCATAAGCAAACACCACACTCCACGATTGCTCGTCTTCAATCAATAACGCGCCTTTAATAATCCTAATCAGCGTGGTTTCTGACAGCCGCTTTGCCAATTCGTTAATATCAAAACGCAAAGCCAAACAATAGGCGGCGCAATTTTTGGGGGAGTTGTTTGTAGACATAAGGCTTAAGCGTTAAGTAAAACCAGAAGTGGGGGCTAGGTGCGGCCCCGTCGGTAAGCTAGGCTATTTTAACGCATCTTGGCATACGCCATTTGCCGATTAATGCGGATTTTTGCTTATTGTTGGGGTGGGATTGTGGTCAGGCGCATAAACAAAATCGCGCTGTATTTGTTTAGTTATTGTTTATACAATAACCTGCATGATAATTGACTTTGACCCCGCCAAAAGCACCAAAAACACCCACGAACGCGGGCTTAGCTTTAGCCGCGCCGCTGATTTTGATTGGTCTACAGCAGGTATCGCAGAAGACATCCGCAACAACTACATAAATTCCCTCTCCCTCAGGGAGAGGGTAGGGAGAGGGAATTTAATCTCGCTTTACGCCCATAGCCGCAGGCATAAGAGTCATCAGTTTCAGAAAAGCAAACCCAAGAGAGGCTAAAAAACATGGCAAACCCATTACCCTTGACTGACCAAAATGGCGAGGTCAGAGAACTTACCCAAGCGGACTTCCAGCGGCTCATCCCTGCCGCCGACATCCTGCCAGAAATTGTCGGCGCGGCGGTCGCGGCTGAAATGCTTAAACCCAAAGGCGGCAGACCACGCACCGAAACACCCAAAGTCTTTACCGGCATACGGCTAGATGC
>JABFST010000080.1 GCA_013140465.1 Methylococcaceae bacterium | reverse complement strand
CAATCACGATAAAAAAGCCCCTCTCCCACGGGGAGAGGGGTGTAAAAGCGGGGTGTTAAAAAAAGATAAGCAAACGTTGGATTTGTTTAGTGAGGACAACGCATGAACAATCACGATAAAAAAGCCCCTCTCCCTGCGGGAGAGGGGTTGGGGAGAGGGCGGAGGGTGAGCCAACTCGACCATGCCAAACAACTGCGTTCAAACCAAACCGATGCCGAACAACGGCTTTGGTATCATCTCCGCGCTCATTGTTTTATGAATTTAAAATTTAGACGGCAAACTCCAATAGGCCCGTTTATCGTTGATTTTGTCTGCATGGAATTTAAGCTGATTGTTGAAGCGGACGGAGGCCAGCATGGCGGTGATGACGATGCACGACGTGATGCTTGGCTTAAAGCGCAAGGTTTTACGGTGTTACACTTTTGGAATCATGATGTTTTGCAACAGACAGATGTGGTTTTGGAAAGGATTCGTCAAGTGTTGATTGCCCTCTCCCCCAGCCCCTCTCCCACGGGGAGAGGGGAGTAAAAGCGGGGTGTTAAAAAATGATAAGCAAACGTTGGATTTGTTTGGTGAGGACAACGCATGAACAATCACGATATAAAAGCCCCTCTCCCTCCGGGAGAGGGGTTGGGGAGAGGGGAATAAATGAAATTAAGTATTGACGAAGTCGCCGACGCATTACATTTACAGTTAGTGAATGATAGCGTGGTCGAATCTGAGGAAGTTGCTCCCGGCGTTATTGTTGATTATGACGCGGCGGGTGAAATTATCGGCTTGGAAGTGTTGCATTTGACCAAGCGGCTACGTCCGGTGGATTTGCTGGATTTTCAGTTTCAGGCCAATCGGAAACAGGTTGAGGCTTCGCATTCCCTACTGTAAGAGGCAATTTTCTAAATATAATTATGTTAATTTCCCCTCACCCAACCCTCTCCCGCTGGAGAGGGCTTTTCTTGACTTATGGACTTACGCAACAGGAACACGCATGAACCCAAAAGCCTTACACCATGTCGCCGGACGGCTTTCATTACGCGCACCACAACGGGAATCGCTGGAAGCCTTAGCCACTGCAATTGCAGCAACGCCGGACATGCTCCATCCTAAACGCGATGTACCTATGTTATTGGCAACCTTGCAGCAGCAATTCCCCAAATTATCGGATTTTGAACGCGACTTCCCGTCCTTGTGTTTTGCCTTGGCAACGGGCGTGGGCAAAACCCGTTTAATGGGCGCGTTTGTCAGTTATCTGCATTTGGCACATGGCATTAACAATTTTTTTGTGTTGGCGCCTAACTTGACGATTTATAACAAGCTGATTGCCGATTTTACGCCCAACACGCCGAAATATGTATTCAAGGGCATTGCCGAGTTTGCAGTCAATTCGCCAAAAATCATTACGGGCGATGATTATGAGGTGAAAGGCCGCGCTTTCGATACGTTTACATCCGTGTCGATCAATATCTTTAATATCTCCAAAATCAATTCCGAAGTGCGCGGCGGCAAGTCGCCACGGATTAAACGCTTGTCAGAATATCTGGGTGACAGTTATTTCAATTATTTGGCGCAGTTGCCGGACTTGGTGTTGTTGATGGATGAATCGCACCGTTACCGTGCCGATGCGGGGGTGCGGGCATTAAATGAATTGAATCCGTTGCTGGGTCTGGAATTGACGGCGACACCGTTTACTGAAAGCGGCAAAGGCAGTGTGCCTTTTAAGAATGTGGTGGTCGATTATCCCTTAGCACGGGCGATGGATGATGGTTTTGTCAAAGAACCCGCTGTGGTCACGCAACGTAATTTTGATGCGTCCCAACATACCAAGGAAGAAATAGAGCTTATTAAATTACAGGACGGCATCCGCTTGCATGAAGCCACCAAAGTGGAATTGCTGACCTATGCCCACGAAAATGATGTCGCGGTGGTCAAGCCGTTTATGCTGGTGATAGCCAGAGATACCACCCACGCGGCACAGTTGCTGACCTTGATGGAATCGGCGGCGTTTTTTGCAGGCCGTTATCAAGGCAAGATTATTCAGGTAGACAGTAGTAAATCGGGTGCTGCCGAGGAAGAAATGATTAGCCGCTTGTTGGCAGTGGAAAGCCATAATGAGCCGACCGAAGTGGTGATCCACGTCAATATGCTGAAAGAAGGCTGGGACGTGACTAATTTATACACCATCGTGCCGTTACGCGCCGCCAATGCCAGGACGCTGATTGAGCAATCCATAGGCCGTGGTTTGCGTTTGCCTTATGGCAAACGCACAGGTGTGACGGCGGTGGATCGCTTGAATATTGTCGCCCACGACCGTTTTCAGGAAATTGTCGATGAAGCGAATAACCCCGACAATCCTCTGCGCTTAAAACAGGTGATTCTGGATGCGCCTTCTGAGAATGAAAAATCCGAAAGTGTGTCGGTCAGTTCCAACTTGGATGGCTTGGTGGGTGGTAAAACTGATGGGCTGGTTTACACGGCTTTAAATCCCCCTCGCCCCGTGGGAGAGGGCCGGGGAGAGGGTACTTTTAGTTTTAACAGCACTGCCGAAACAACTGCCGCACAATACGCCATTGCTGAATTTAATAAGCTGCAACATAGCCCCAAAACCGTTGCCACCAGCAAAGCCTTATTAAATGCTGACGTGCAAAAGTTAGTTGTACTAGCGGTCACGGAACAGTTAAGCATGGGGCAACAGTCCTTATTGCCTGAGGTACAGCCCATTGATGTCGCGGATATTGTCGCGAAAGCCGCCGCATTGATGGTCAACCAGACCATCGATATGCCAAGGGTTATGGTGGTGCCTAAAGGACAGGTCAGTTATGGTTATAAGCCGTTTACTTTGAATTTGGAGGGCTTGAATTTACAGCCTTCGGAGCGGGATATTATTATCCAGAGCCTGCAAACCAATGAGCAAGAATATATGGTTGCCCATGCCGTGTTAAGTGAGGCAAAACCAGAAAACACTATTGTCCATGCCCTGATAGATTATGACGATATTTCTTATGATGACCACGCCGATTTGATCGTCGAGTTGGCAACGCAAGTTGTTAGGCATTTGAAGGGCTATCTGTCAGCCGATGAAGTCAATAATGTCTTGGCTAATCACCGCCACACTCTCGCCAAAACCATCCATACGCAAATGGCTGCGCATTTTTGGGAGCAAGCCGACACCTACGAAGTGGAAGTGCGTAGCGGATTTACGCCGTTAAAAACCTGCGCGTATACCGTCGCCGCAGGTCAGGCGGTCAATCATTATCGGGATACCCTTAGCGATAAGGGCAAAATCAAGCAGCACTTGTTTGGTGGTTTCAGCAAGTGCTTATACCCAGTACAAAAATTTGATTCTGATACCGAACGCCGCTTCGCTGTGATTTTAGAACGCGATGCCCAAAAATGGTTTAAGCCCGCCAAAGGCCAGTTCCAAATTTACTATAAAGACGGGGCGGAACATCCTGAATATGTGCCGGATTTTGTCGCGGAAACAGAAAGCTATGTAGTGATGGTTGAAACCAAGTCACAAGCAGAAATGGCTGATGCCAAAGTACAAGCAAAGGCCTACGCGGCGATTAAGTGGTGCGCTTATGCCAGTGATTACCTACTGAAAAACGGCGGTAAGGCTTGGCATTATGTGTTAATCCCGCACGATGCGGTTAAGGAGAATTTTCAGTTGGGCGATTATGTGCGTCACTTTAGCAACGTGAACACTCCTGTTTAAGCTGTCAGAAGTGAGTCATCTCGATTGCTAAGGCATGCTGTGCCACTCCCACGCTAAACAGTTATATCGGGTTGCTTATTCCGCTTAACTGCTGGCAGTCGTAAAAGATATGGGCACAACAGTACAGCAGCTTACTCCTCCCAAGCCTCATCCGCCATCCGCGCAAACCTTCCCGGATCTAAACCTTGCTGTTGTTGCAACGCTTTGGCTAGCCAACTTGACGGCCCGGCTTTCATTTCGTTTTGCAAATCCACGCATAAGTCTTTAATGGTGCTGCCTTCATGCACTTTGACGGGCTGGATGCCTTTGGCGATCAGTTGGTTGATGGCTGAACCGCCTACGGCTTGGCAATATACGGCGGCGCAACCGTCTAGCAAGGCGATTTTGACGGACAGCTTGGCTTCGTTGCCGTCTTCTTTCAGCTCGCCAAATTGCGCGACTTCCAGCAATTGGGCGTGTTCGATGTCTACCGCATACAGTGCGAAAGATTGTGCCGAACCAAAATGTTGGTTGACGGTTTCCATATCGGTGGTGGCAAAGGCCACTTTGATTGCAGTGTCCATAAAGCT
>JABFST010000464.1 GCA_013140465.1 Methylococcaceae bacterium | reverse complement strand
CTTATGGTGTTCTTGACCACCTGGCGGTCATTCGGATGCACCAATTGGATAAAACCATCCAAAGTGCCGTCGAACTGTTCGAGATTTATGCCGCATAAGCTGGCAAGGTGCGCAGAAATCTGGAATTGCTGGGTTTTGATATACCAGGTCCAATACCCTAAACGCGCCACGCGTTGGGCGGCAGTCAGCGCGGTTAACGTGGCGAGGTGTTGGCGGTTTTTGCGCAACTCGGCGGTGTTCTGCGCAGCACGGATAACAAAATACAAATGCTGGATAAAGGCGGGGTATTCGATGGGCTTAAGGATAAAGTCGGTAGCCCCTGCGGCAAAGGTTTGCTGAATAACATGACTGTTATGTGCGTCTATGGACATGATAATCGGGACATCCACCAAAGCCGGATCGGTCTTTAACAAGCGGCAGGCTTGAAAACCATTAATGCCTTTCATCACTGAATCCAACAAGATAATGTCGGGTATATGCTGCTTTACTGCCTCTAACGCTTCCGCGCCACTACTGGCAAGGTCTACGGTAAAGGCGGCCGCCGCCAGTATTTTTGCGGCATCAGCGCGGAACGCAGGATCGTCATCGACCAATAACAGCCGAATATTGGGCAATGCTTCTTTTTGGTCGGTGCTGTTTAAGGGCTGCAAGCCGTCCACATCAAGTGGCACGGCACTAACAAGAGGTGTTTCTGGATGATGTGTAGCCATAGTGGGTCACTGTCCGGTCGTGTAATACGCGTTTATGCAAAAAACTAGAGGGTTGCCTATCGTCGTAGGTTGCCACGACGACATTGCCCCCTTAGGGTTTAAGTATGGTATTTTGGGGAGGCTGGCTCTGGTCAAGTTCGGGGTAGTCTAGGGTGTAATGCAAGCCACGGGATTCTTTGCGCTGTTGTGCGCAACGGATAATCAGTTCCGCCACTATGACTAAATTACGCAACTCCAACATGTCACTGGTCACGCGGAAATGGCTGTAATATTCAGCAATTTCTTTTTTTAGCAACTTCACCCGATTCATCGCGCGGCTAAGGCGCTTATCGGTCCTGACGATGCCAACGTAGTCCCACATAAAATGGCGCAGTTCGTTCCAATTGTGCGCAACAACCACTTCTTCATCGGAATCGATCACCTTAGACTCATCCCAGTCGGGCAAGGCGGGGCTAGCCGGAATAGTGGGCAATTTTTGCAAAATATCAGTACAAGCGCGTTCGGCAAACACCAAGCATTCCAATAACGAATTGCTCGCCATACGGTTGGCACCGTGCAAGCCAGTACAGGCCACTTCACCCACCGCATACAGGTTGGCAATGTCGGTACGCGCATAGCTGTCAGTCAACACCCCGCCACAAGTGTAATGCGCGGCGGGTACGACTGGGATGGGTTGTTTGGTGATGTCTATATCGTATTCTAGGCACTGTTGGTATATAGTCGGAAAATGCTCACGGATAAAGCTTTCCGACTTATGGCTAATGTCTAAGTAAACACAGTCGATACCGCGTTTTTTCATCTCATGGTCGATTGCGCGGGCCACTATATCCCTAGGGGCCAATTCGCCGCGCGTATCGTATTTATACATAAACGGGCTGCCATTTGGCAAAATAAGCTTGCCGCCCTCGCCTCTCACCGCTTCGCTAATCAAAAACGAGCGTGCCACCGGATGGTACAAACAGGTAGGGTGAAACTGCATAAACTCCATATTGCTGACCCTACAACCAGCACGCCAGGCCAAGGCTATGCCGTCGCCAGTAGAACTGTGCGGGTTGGTGCTATAGATATAAGCCATATTGGCCCCGCCCGTCGCCAACACCACGACTTTGGCGCTAAAGGTGTTGACACAGTTGTTTTCGGTATCCAACACATACGCACCCAGCACTTGTTTTTGCCCCGCTTCGTGGGCGGGACTGGTAATCAGATCAACGACGCTGTGATGTTCCAGTAGCGTGATGCCCGGATGCGCTTGGGCGCGTTCAATCAGTGATAATGCCACCGCCTTGCCCGTGGCATCGGCCGAATGCACGACCCGGCGATGGGAATGCCCGCCTTCGCGGTTTAAATGCAGCTTGGATTCGCCGGAAGGGTCTTGTTCCTCGGTAAAAACAACACCCTGTTCCTGTAGCCAATCGATGGAACTTTTGCCGTGGGTGACAGTCAGCCGGACAATCTCAGGGTCACAAAGGCCCGCGCCCGCATCCAGCGTATCTTCTATATGTGATTCTAGCGAGTCTTCAGCATCAAACACCGCAGATATGCCGCCTTGGGCATAATAGGTGCTGCTGGAAGTCAGGGCAAACTTTGACAACACCGTCACATGGGTGTCATGGCTGGCAAGCTTAAGGGCCAAGCTTAGGCCCGCGCCGCCGCTGCCAATAATAAGGACATCTGGATTTTTAAAATAAGGCATAGCACTTGCAGTTAGTGAGTCTCACCCAGCCTCAGATTTAAGAAATAATTCCATTAACTCAAGGATGAGGGTGGCTTAGTGTTCATGGTTTAGGGATAATAACGCTTTTTAGACTGATAACACAATTTTTGTACACAATAGAACTTTATGCCGTTGCATTTGTCCACACACATTAAAGAGCCGTAGTGAGCAGCCATACTAGGAACAGCGAACAATTAGACGAAGACCTTGTGCGACGCGTGCAACAGGGCGACAAATCAGCATTTGATTTGTTGGTGATCAAATACCAACATAAAATCATCCAGTTGGTGAACCGCTATGTCAAAGATCCCAGCGAAGCCCAAGATGTCGCCCAAGAAGCTTTTATCAAGGCATATCGGGCTTTAGGCAGTTTTAGGGGTGACTCGGCTTTTTATACCTGGCTGTATCGCATAGCCATCAATACGGCAAAAAATTATTTGGTGTCGCGTTCCAGAAGAAACTCCGACTACCAAGTTGACATACAAGATGCCGAAGCGATAGAAAACGCGCCACAGCTGCATGGTTTAGACACCCCTGAGCGGCTGTTGTTAAACCAAGAAATTATTGACACTATAAAATCAGCCATTGAGCAACTGCCAGAAGAAATGCGCATCGCCATCACCTTGCGCGAATTTGAAGGCATGAGCTACGAACAAATTGCTGAGGCAATGGAATGTCCTGTTGGTACGGTACGCTCACGCATTTTTAGGGCGCGTGAAGCTATCGATAATAAATTAAACCCTTTGCTAGAACACGGTGATGCTTAATGCCTGAACAATTAAAGCAAAAAATATCCCAATTGCTTGACGACGAACTCGCCCCCGATCAAGCCTTGGGCTTATTGGAAACCCTGCGTTCGGACTTGGCATTGCAAGCCACCTAGCAACGCTATGAAGCCATCAGCCATGCCCTGAAAACTGAAGTTTTCTTAACGGCAGATGCCAGTTTTGCCGCCAAAATACAGCAGCAAATCCAACAAGAGCCCAGCTATTTACTGCCGCAGCGCAAACCCAAACCGCAGTGGCGCAATCACCAAACCCTTGCCATTGCGGCGGCTATGGCTTTAGTCGCGGTATTGGTCGGGCAAAGCCTTACCTTTATGCACGAGTCCAAACTGCCGACTAGCGCACCACCCGCTTTAGCCCAGCAAACACCACCACCCGCCTCGCCCTTACAAATCGCCCAACAACAGGCCAAAGCGGCAGCGGACATCAACCAAATCCCCCTTAACAAGCGCATTAACGAATACTTGCAGGCGCACAATAACAGCGTTTACAACCAAGCCGACACCTTCCAACCCTATGCCAGGGTTACGACCTATAGCGAAAAATGACCACCGCCTTACATTTTCTGATTGCCCTGATGCTGGTCTCAGCACCCGTGCGTGCGATAGAACCTGAGCTGAGCGCCCAAGACATACTAGCAAAAATGCACCAGGCTATGGCGGCCTTAAATTACCAAGGAACGGTGGCCTTTCTTAAAAACGACAGGCTAGAGCCGATGAAGTATGCACACGCGGCAGCTCTCGGTGTGCAACAAGAACGGCTGCAATCCTTAAACTCGCCGTTGCGCGAAATTGTCCGCGACACCGATAAAGTCAGCTGTATTTTTAAGGACAGCCAACACATCACCCTTGACTACCGTCCCTTTGAACATTCGTTTTTGGTAGATGTACCCAATGATTTGGACGCCGCCAGCAACAGTTACCAATTTGAACGCCTAGGCGAAGAAAATATCGCCATGCTAGACACTTATGTAGTGGCGATCATCCCTAAAGACCAAGCCCGCTACCCTCGGCGGATTTGGGTCGAAAAACAACAGTTTTTGCCGCTTAAAGCCGTGCTATACGACCATAC
>JABFST010000214.1 GCA_013140465.1 Methylococcaceae bacterium | reverse complement strand
TCCGAAAGGCACGGCAAACCCAATATTTTCAAGTACTGCCACCCTATTCTCATAAGGCGGTTGTTTAGCGTGTGCCAGAGCAAGCTAAGGTAGCCCTGTAGGCCGGAATAAGCCGCTTTGAGCGTAAGCAAAAAGTGGTGTTTCCGGCAAAACGTGGGCGCGGTGTGCCGGAAACGGCTGTTTTCACTGGCGTTCAAACAGCCTAATTCCGGCCTACAAGGCGTGGACTTGTGTATAAAGATGAGGGCCAAGCCCAGGTATCCCATGTCCAGTAGAATCCCTTAGCATCAAAACGCGGTCATTGTAGAGATTTTGATGGATAAGAGGAGGTGACTGGAGCAATGCCCCATCGCTTGCTATCGTTAAAATCCAAGAAATCCAACTTTTACGGCAGATCCTTCAGAAGAAAATTAGGGACAGTGAATGCAGACACCTTAAAATGGCAATACTAGAACAGTAGCGAGAAAAGGAAAACCAGATGAACCCCATCACCAGCCTATTGCCCGTGGCGTTAACGCTGATCGCCTTAGGGTTTATGAATCGGGCCTATGCCGACAAACCCCGTTTGGTGGTGTGCTATGACAATTATCCGCCATCAGCGATGGTGCCTACGCCGACAGACCCCCGGCGTGGGTTTGTCATCGATATGATTGCCGACATCTACACGGCCCAAGGCTACCAGCTGGAGTTTGCGACCACGCCTTATGCGCGTTCGATTAAAGCCGTAGAAAAAGGCGATTGCCATTTAACGCCGCTCGTCAATCCCAGCATAGACAATGCCGTGTTATTTCCCAAACAGCCGTCATTTAGCTATAAACAAGCCTTCTTTGTAAAAAAGGGCAATCCTTGGCGTTATGATGGCGCGAACTCGTTAACAAAATTAACCGCAGTCGCCACGGTCGTCGGCTATGAATACAAAATGGAACCCGCTTACGACCAGTATTTGCAAGCTCCGGGTAACAAATCAAAAATCAATGTGGTCACGGGGGTGCAAGCAGTAGAACAAATCTTTAGGATGATTTTGGCGAACCGTATTGAGACGTTTAATGAAGCCTATTTGACAGGCAGTTATTTGGCGCAAGAAAAAGGTTTCAGCCCCCAACTGGAAGTTGCGGGGATATTTGACCAGCCTTTGGTATTAAAACCGGCTTTTTCACCTCAAGTTGACGGTGTACAACAACTCATAGACTATTGGGATGCTGGGCGCTGGCAAATCCGGCAAACAGGTAAAGAGAAAGATTACCTAGCAAAATATGGTATTAAGGATAGGCTCTAGCACAAACGTAAACATTCAGTCCCCCTCCTTAAAAAGGAGGGGGACTGAATAAGTACGCACAAGGCTTGATTAGCGGACAACATGGCAATAAAGTGTCCTACCCTAGCGGAAAAGTATCAGCCCTTTTAAATCAAACTACGCCCATGACCAAACACCTTGCACAAAAATCAATCTCGTACTTATCGGCCAGTGTTTACCAAATGAGCAGAAAACGACCTTTGGCGGTGCTGTTATTGCGCATCGTATTTACTATTTACTTGTGCATAACGGTATTGATTACCCTCACCCAAATGTCCAGTGAATACTTGCGCGAAAGTAACCAAGTCAGCAACGAACTGGCCTCCACCGAAGCTATTTTTGCCGATAGCCTGACCACGGCGGCCTGGACTTTCGATACCGCCTCCATAACCGCCAATTTAAGCGGCATTTTAAAAATACCCGCAGTGGTCGGCATTAAAATTGATGATATGGATCGCCCGCCCGACTGGACAGAACCTTTTCCTATCCGTTTAGGCATCACCAGCGATAATGGCCCCAGCTTTAGCGTAGAGGCATTCCAGCATTGGAGCGACCGCAAAAACTATATAAAACTGATAGGGCATACGTTTCAATTAAGAAAAAACAACCTGCTGCTAGGCACTGTCACCTTTTATTCTAGCCACAAAGTTATTTTTGATGCCGTCAAATATAGCTTTTTATCCATATTTAGTGTCCGCCATTATTAAAACCGTCGTGCTGTGGTTGTTGTTTATCTGGGCCTTCAAACATTTTTTAGGCAAACAGCTCAGCATTTTTTGTGACACGATGGACAATGCCGACATAGATAACCCAGACAGTATTTTTTTAAAGCTCCATACCAATGATGTGGATGAGTTTTGCCGTATAGAACAAGCCTACAATAAATTATTTGAACGGGTTATTGAAAAAAGCCAAGCCTTAAACGACTTGAATGCCAGCTTGGAGCAAAAAGTGTTGCAACGCACCCATGAATTGGAGCTAGCCAACAAACAATTGGCGCAATTGTCGGTCACAGATGCCCTCACTGGCTTGGCAAACCGCCGCTACTTTGACGAAACCTTGCTGGATGAATGTCGCCGAGCCGCACGCACGCAGCAGCCGTTGGCCTTGTTGATGCTGGATGTGGATTATTTTAAGAAATACAACGACCATTATGGGCATCAAGCGGGGGATGCCTGTTTAATTGCCGTGGCGACAGTGTTCAGATGTTTTGCCGCACGCTCTACCGATTTGGCGGCACGCTATGGAGAGTGTCGTAAAAGCCTGAATTTAAGTTGGATTAGCGCGGCGTAACTCAATTAAATCAAAATGTTATGCTTCTTTACATTGTGAACAACCGACCTTTTACGACACCCTCCTATGGCGGCGAGGAGTTTGTGCTGGTCGCTCCCGCCACCCATCCTAGCAATGCCGAATACTTGGCGCAAAGCATTTGTACGGCGGTGGAAAATCATGGCCTACCGCATGATCTGTCACCTTTTGGCATAATCACCTTAAGCATCGGCGTTGCCGTTTATGCCGCAAACGACACCCCTGAGACGTTATTAAAAAAAGCGGATTCGGCCTTATACGCCGCAAAACACCAAGGACGCAACCGGGTTGTGCTGCACACTGATGCCGACAAAGGCCATTAGGCCGCGTTATGCTTATCACCGAAGCGACGCTGGAGGATATACCCGAATTGGCAGGATTGTTGGCCATTTTGTTTGCCCAAGAAGCTGATTTTACGCCCGATAGACATCGACAACAGGAAGGCTTAAGGCAGATTATCAGCCAGCCTGGCCTAGGCCGTATTTTTGTGTTGCGTAACACAGATAAGCTGGTGGGCATGGTCAGCGTGCTGTTTAGCATTAGCACGGCCTTGGGTGGCAGGGTCGCGGTATTGGAAGATATGGTGGTGCATCCTGAGGCGCGGGGTAGTGGCTTAGGTACTGCACTTTTGCAACACGCCATTACATTTGCGCAAACTGCTGGTTGCTTGCGCATAAGCTTGTTGACCGACACCGACAATACCGATGCGCTGCGCTTTTATGCGCGGCAAGGTTTTGTGCTGTCGCAAATGAAAACACTACGCCTGGCCTTGCCGGGCTGAGGTGCTTATCTCACCGGGCAAGCGGCTTCCTGCTTATGAGACTGTGAAAGTATTTCAAATACTCACAAAAAGGTGTTTTTTATTTTAGTAAGCCTTTGATTTAATTATAGACTGGTGTGAAAAAACATGTTTTTTCACACCGATGAACGCGTAAAATTCCAGCCCCCACTACGAGACTTTGCGCAATTCGCCCATGCCATTGGCTTTTTTAACAACCTGCAACTGCGCCTTAAAGCGTTTTTGTACGGCTTCTACATGCGAGATCACGCCCACTGTTTTGCCGTGGGTGTGCAAGCCTTCTAAGGTGCTGATGACGGTGTACAAGGATTCGGCATCTAAATTGCCAAAACCTTCGTCGATAAACAGCGATTCCACTGAACGTCCGTTGTTGGCAAGTTCGGATAGCCCTAAGGCCAATGCCAAGCTGATGATGAAGCTTTCGCCGCCCGAGAGGGTTTTGGGCAAGCGTCGGGCGTTGTTTTGGTAAGTGTCTTCCACTTCTAAGGCCAAGCCTTGGTCGCTGGCGGCTTGGCGCAGATAATAACGGCCACTGATTTTTTCCAAGATAGTGTTGGTTTGTAATAACAGTTTGTTGGCGACATGTTCTTGCACCCGACGGCGGAACGCCATGCCGTGTTCTGCCGCCAACAAGGCCGCATCGGCAAAATAGGGTTGTGCGGCTTGTTCTTGCTGTTGCCATTGTTTGAGCAAGGCATCGTGGCGTTGCTGTAACTCGGCCTGTTCGTCCAATAAGCGTTCGCGCTGTTGGGCTTCCATACGGTTTATGTCTATTTTGCGGGCAATGCGCCGGATTTGTTCGCCAATTTCGGTGGCGTTTAGCGGCGCTGTCAAACCTTCGGTAGCGGCGGCCCATTGGGCGTTGCTGTCGGCAAGAGCCAGGCTGTGGGCATCTAGGGC
>JABFST010000266.1 GCA_013140465.1 Methylococcaceae bacterium | reverse complement strand
AACATCGAACGTGCCGACATGACCAGCCGGATTTTGGATTTGGCATCGCTATTGTTGTCCGAATCGCGTAGCGAGGAATTGCGCCAATACGAAACCATTTTATGGATGAATATCTTAAAAGCCTTAAATGCCTTGCTGATGTACAGGCAACAAATGCACAGCCGCGTTAAGGGCGACGATGTGCTGAATTTTTTACTTTTGGACAAAAACCTGCCGCGTTCGGTGGGGTGTTGTATTGAAGCGATGTCAGAATGTATCGGCAATTTGCCTAACCACAACGGTTTGCCACAGAAAATCATTGAGTTGGAAGCTTATGTGCAAGCCATAGACACCCGGCAAACCACCCAAGCGCAATTGCGCAGCATTTTAGACAGCTTGCAAAACAAGCTAGGCGAATTGCACGGGCAAATTGCCGAGAATTGGTTTTTGCGCGAAACGCAGGACTGAAGTGATGGCACTTATAGAGGTGGCTGTACAGTAAGACCGTCTTAAAATCGGTAGACCTGCGAGGTTTTATAAACCTCGCAGGTCTTTATCCTATACTGACACGGGTGTACGCTAAGGCTCTGTTTTTACAGCCATAGGTCATTATGCTAAAATTGGGTGTGTTAGCCTTTTTTAGGGAGATGAGCCATGACTGATGATGAATTAAAAGCCTTAGTTGCCAGCATTGCCGTTGCGCAACGCGAGAATGCCGAGCAAATGAAGCTTACCGATGAGCAAATGAAGCTTACCGATGAGCAAATGAAGCTTACCGATGAGCGAATGAAGCACACTGATGAACAAATGAAGCTCACATACGAGAGCATCAAGCGCACCGACGAGCAAATGAAGCGCACGGATGAAAAACTAAAGCGCATGGGTATTACCCTAGGCAGTGTCACCAATAACCAAGGCGATGTCGCCGAAGAATTCTTTTTCCAAAGTTTGATTAAAGACAACCGCCTAGGCTCTATCCGCTTTGATGATGTGGTTAAAAACATGGAAAAGCATCGGGGCAAAATCCAAGAAGAATACGATTTGGTGATGACCAACGGCGATGCGCTGGCGGTCGTTGAAGTCAAATACAAAGCGCATAAAAATGACCTAGACAAGCTCGACCGCAAAATGCGCCATTTCAAACAGCTGTTCCCGATTTACCAGCACTACAAGCAATACGGCGCGATAGCCAGCTTCCACATCAATGACGAAGCCAAATCCGAAGCCTTGCGGCGCGGCTATTTTGTATTGCAACGCAGCGGCGATTTGGTGCATACCGAAGCCAGCACCCACTTAAGCGTGTTATAAGTTTTTACCTTCCCCTATAGTCATCAACGGCTTTAGACCTACGGCAAGGTCTAAGGCCGTTGTACTTCCGCACCTATCGTTTCCGGCACAAGCGCAAACTATCGCCATTAAAGTGTTAAAATGGCTGACTTATGTCACCATCACATCACCTTAAAATATGAGCAAAAACCCCACCGTAGGCTTTATCAGTTTAGGCTGCCCGAAAGCCCTTGTTGATAGCGAAAGAATCCTGACCCGTTTGCGGTCAGAAGGTTACGACATTTCCCCCAGTTACCAAAAGGCCGATTTAGTCGTGGTCAACACCTGCGGCTTTATCGATGCGGCGGTAGAAGAATCGCTGGACAGCATAGGCGAAGCCTTGGCAGAAAATGGCAAAGTGATCGTCACAGGCTGTTTAGGGGCCAGAGCCGATGAAATCCGCGCCCGCCATCCCCACGTTTTGGGCATTACCGGCGCTCATGCGCTAGAAGAGGTCGTCGCCTCAGTACACGAACATTTGCCGCCCAAACACGATCCGTTCATCAGCCTGTTGCCGCCGCAAGGCATTAAACTCACGCCCAAACATTACGCTTATTTAAAAATCGCCGAAGGTTGCAATCACCGTTGTACCTTCTGCATCATCCCGTCCATGCGCGGTGATTTGGTCAGCCGTCCGGTTGATGAGGTGCTTAAAGAAGCCGAAGCCTTGGCGGCGGCAGGGGTAAAAGAACTGTTAGTGGTGTCCCAAGACACCAGCGCCTATGGCTTGGATTTAAAATATCAGGCCCGCGAATGGCAAGGCCGCAACGTTAAAACCCGTTTTTATGAACTCGCCGAAGCCTTAGGCGAATTGGATATATGGGTGCGTATGCACTATGTCTACCCTTATCCGCATGTCGATGAAGTGATCCCGTTAATGGCTGCCGGAAAAATATTGCCGTATTTGGACATCCCGTTCCAACACGCCAACAGCCGCATTCTAAAGCTGATGAAACGCCCTGCCGCGACCCAAAACAACCTAGAGCGAATCAAAGCTTGGCGCGAAATCTGCCCAGACATCACTTTGCGCAGCACCTTTATCGTCGGTTTTCCGGGTGAAACCGAACAAGAGTTTGAAGAGTTGCTAGACTTCTTAAGCGAAGCACAATTGGATAGGGTTGGCTGTTTTGCTTATTCGCCTGTAAAAGGTGCGGTTGCCAATGACTTGCCCGGCGCGTTGCCAGAAGAAGTCAAACAAGAACGGCTGGCGCGGTTTATGGCGCATCAGGCCGACATCAGTGCCGAACGTTTGCAACAACGCATAGGCCGTATCGAAACCGTGCTGGTAGATGAAGTGGTTGAAGAAGGCGCGGTCGCCCGCAGCACCGCCGATGCCCCCGAAATCGACGGGCAAGTGTTTATCGATGGCGCAACCCATTTACAAGTGGGTGATTTTGTTGAAGTCGAAATTGAAGAAGCCGACGATTACGACTTGTGGGCGCATTTGGTTTAGCGGTGTAAGCCAAAACCTTTAACCCGCGTGTATTATCCATATTCCGGCCTGTAGCGCGGGTTTTTGGACTACAAACAAGCATGATGTTGTAAGATAATCGACCACAGTTATTCAACAAACAGGTGGACGTTTGGCGGACATATTTTTAAGCTATTCACATCAAGATCGGGCCAAGGCCAAGCTATTTGTGACGGCCTTGGAAAAACAAGGTTGGACGGTGTTTTGGGACACTCAATCCATCTTGGGCGGGCAAGACTTTGATGCGGTGATTGAAGCCGCTATTGAAGCTGCCGCGTGTATGGTGGTGTTATGGTCTGAGGCGGCGAAAAAATCCCATTATGTGCGTGGTGAGGCCAGATTAGGGCGTGATCTAAATATTTTGGTCCCCGTCTTTATCGAACCAGTGCGTGTGCCGCTGGATTTTGGGGCCCTTCAAACAGAAAATTTCTCCTCATGGCAGGGCGACATCAATGCGCCTGAATTCATCAAGCTAAAACAAGCCATCAACTTAAAGCTCAGTGAACACCTGCCCAGTCCAGCAAGTAGAGCTGCTGATGATGCTAAGGTTGTGTTACTAACGCCACAACCCGCGCCGCTAGCCCATATCGAACCAGAACTAGTGCGCATCCCTGCCGGACATTTTATGATGGGCAGCAACGAAGATAAGAATGAACAGCACATCCATCCGGTCACCTTCGCTCAGCCATTTTATTTGGGCAAATACCCAGTCACGTTTGACGAATATGCCTTGTATGTGCTGGCCACACAAGGCCAACTGCCTAATGATAAAGGTTGGGGCAGGGGCAAACGGCCTGTGATTAACGTGAGTTGGCAAGATGCAGCTGATTATGCCGCGTGGTTGTCAGCACAAACAGGCAAGACTTACCGATTGCCGACCGAAGCGGAATGGGAATATGCGTGTCGTGCAGGGACGGACAGCCGCTTTTATTGGGGAGATAGTGAGCAACAAACCACAGATTATGCGTGGTTCAGGGATAATGCTGACGGTAAATCCCATCCCGTTGGTGAAAAACGCCCTAATGCGTGGGGCTTATACGATATGGCGGGCAATGTTTGGGAATGGGTGAAAGATGCTTATGCTGAAAACTATCAGCAAGCCCCTGTCGATGGCACGGCTTTTGAACCCCCAAACTGCGCCGCGCGGGTGATGCGCGGCGGTACTTGGATCTACGAACCGTTCTACTTGCGTTCGGCGCTCCGTATCGGGTACTTCCCGAGCCAGCGTGACGACTACCTCGGTTTCCGTCTTGCCCAGGACTAACCCTTTATCCTTTTACCCTCAACTTTTTTAACCAGACTAAGTCCGCCGCGATTTTTTACCCCGCTACGCCTTTGCTTCACTACCCAAAGTAAAGCACAACCCACCGGAGTGCAACGGCTTTAGACGTTGCCGTGTCAGCAATAAAACTAAAATACCCAGCCTAAACCCGTTAAGGGTTTCTAAGATCACCTATAACCCTCACCCCCCAAAAACCTAGCCTTCACACACTAGGTAACGCTTCCCCTCTTAACCCACCAGTATCTACACAAGTCGTTAGCCCGTCATTCCAGCATCCATTCCAGTAAG
>JABFST010000317.1 GCA_013140465.1 Methylococcaceae bacterium | reverse complement strand
TTTTATCTTAGAGTGGAAGCCGTCAACCTCAGCCATTTTATAGCTAACACCCATGACCTTAGCACTATTCGGGGTGGCAATTTGCTATTGCTGGAGGCAATGGATCGGGTCGAAACGTTGATACTGAAAAAACCTACCCAGACCGCTATAAAACTCGCCTATTTAGTAAATCAGGTCAACGCAATCAATGCCCTGCAAACACCTACCCAGACAGAAAAGAACAAGAAGAAAAATTTAAAGGAACAAATTAAAAAACTAAAAGATGCTTTACAGAACGAACGTACGCCAACCATCACCAAAGGGGCTTCTTGGGGCTTATTTTTGTTATATATGACCGCAACAGATGCTTCCGAACTACACCAAGAAGTTATTAATGACTTCAAAACCGATGCCCGATACCAACATGCCACTTTTGTTGTAGACCTGCACCCTGACAACGGCGACTACAAAAAAGACCGCGATAGCGTAGAGGCATTAAACCACTGGCAACAACTGCAAAGCCCCTCGTTAGCTATCCGCAACACAGGCATAGCCTGTTGCAGCATTGATAAATTGCGTCCAGCCGATAGCAATAAATGGCTAAAAGATCAACAACAAGATTATGTTTCTGAATCGGTAGGCCAACGTCGTGACTATGGTCGGAAACAAAAGCACCAATTCTATAAAAATATAACGGGTATAAACGCTAAGTTTACCCAAGATTTCGGTGATCTTAGCCGCGCTACCCACCAAGGCATTTTGGCGGATAAAATTGCGGTGCTTTATATCGACGGCAACAATTTTGGCAAAATCCAAAAAAGCAGCGACACGGCGGAAAAACAAAAACAATTTGATCAAAATACCCGAGCGGGCCGAGAAAAAGTGCTGACCCAGATTCTGGAAAAAATCCGCCATGAACCAGATTGGTTGACTGGTGATGACGAAGTGCGCCTGGAAACCCTGCTCTGGGGCGGCGACGAAATAATGTGGGTAGTCCCCGCTTGGCAAGGCTGGTTTTTAGCCAATGAATTTTTTATCCAAGCCAAGCAGCACATTACACATAACAACGCCACGCTGACCCACGCCGCTGGCTTAGTGTTTTGCCATCACGATGCCCCTATACACCGGATTCAATCTTTGGCAAAGTCATTGGCTGATTTGGCAAAAGCCAATCGCAATGAAAATTTACTCGCGTACCAGATACTAGAGTCTTTTGACCATGTAGGAACGGCGTTAGAAGCTTATCGGCAAAAGCGTTTAGGTACACTAGGGCAGTTACCGCAGCTGTTGGTCAATGCAAAAGACATGACGGCAATACAAACCGCCATGACCCAGTTAAAAAATGATGATGACTTTGCCAAGCGCAAAATTTACCAAATCCTGCAAGCCTATCAAGACAACCCCCAAAAAGCCGGGCAGTATCTCGACAAATTACCTCCCAGCAGTGCCGAACCCCTAAAAAACTTACAAGACATTTTTGGTGGTGAGAATACCCACTGGCTGCATTTAATGGATCTCTGGGACTACATAGGCTAACCATGAAAACAATACTGCACATTGCCATCACCTTACGCGGCCCTTTGCTCAGCCAATCGTCTAACCCAGGCCCTTTAGGCTTAGATGTTGTTTTGGCGCGTAATCACCAGCACCAGCCTTATATACCCGGCACACTCATCAGCGGCAAGATACGCCAAGCCTTAGAAGAATTACAAGATGCCGTCAACAATGCCGACAATAAACCCGACTGGTTTGCCCCAAAAGTGGACGCTTGGCTAGGAAAGGCATCGGTAAACGATTTTGCCAAAACCAAGCAATTGTTTTTTTCAGATTTTGTGCTGGATAATGACCAGCCGCTTGCCCAAACCCGCTACCGGATTAAAATCGATACCGAGCGCGGGAGTGTCCTCAAACACCATTTAGTGATGCTAGAAAGTCCTTTTACGAGTGGAGAGGACTATACCTTTACCGGACAAGTGCATTATTTTTCAGCACCCGACCAAGCCGAAACCATCCACACACATCTACACGCAGCTATTAAATGGTTCTCGCACTTAGGCGCATTCCGCAGCATCGGCTTTGGGCAAGTGGTCAAAGCCAGCATTAGCGAAATAACCCCGCCATGCTCCAGTACGCCGAATGCCAAACTCATGCCGCCACGGGTCGGTTTAATCATCCAGCCGCTATATCCTTTTTGTTTGGCGGGCAAACCCAATGCCGACAATCTGTTTACGGCAGATGCGATTATCCCGGGTGCTGCCATTAAAGGCTGTATGGCGACAACATGGAATCAGCTGTTGGGGCTGCAAAGCGGTAAGCTCAGTCATGATGGCGCGGATTACCCCGAATTGCGGCAAAACTTCAGTAAGATACGCATCCTCCATGCTTTTCCAAGCCATGCGCCCAAGCAGCGGCCTGTAGTAGCCCCCTTATCGCTGGTCAAAATACATCAACACGAGCAGTTATATGATGTTGCCCAATTAAAACACCCTTGCTTAATCAAGCAATGCCCACCGCATTTTGCCTTGGATTGGAAAGACACCGACACAACGCTTAAAGACTATCCGTGGCCTTATCTGCGTTTTAAAAATTGGGGTTGGTGCGAATTGGCAACAGAACTGCGTGTCCGTACCGCCATCGACCGCGACCAACGGCGTTCTGCCACAAGTGAACTTTTCGCTTATGAACAGATTATCCCCGATAACACACTATGGTATAGCGAACTGGATTTGTCTCGGGTGGATGAAGCCGTGCGCGGCTTGGTGTTGGAACAATTGCAAACCCTGTGTGCAAAAGGGCTGTTTGGTTTGGGTAAAACCAAATCGCCGCTGAGTATTGATTTTGTAGAACCCATCGAACCTGTTATACCCAACCAACTGACACCGCTAGCAGATAAAGTATGGATAATCACCTTACAAACCGACACTTTGCTAGGTAGCCCAGAAGATTTAAATGAAGCCAGTGGTAAAGCTGAGCTGGAGAAAATGTACAGCGATGCTTGGCATGAGCTGTCGCAAGGCCAGTTCAAGCTAGTGCGTTACTTTGCCCGGCAGCGGCTGTCCGGCGGTAAGCACCGCCATAAACTCATGCAGCAAAACGACAATAACGCCTATAAGCCGTGGTTGCTTACCGAAGCGGGCAGTGTGTTTGTTTTACAAGGCGGGGAGGGCTGTGCAGATATTATTAAGCAATGGCTGGCAAAGGGGTTGCCAATCAGCGCAGCCGCTAAAACTTGGTATGGTTTGGGTACAGACGAAGCACAGGTTTGGCGGTATACCCCGTTTGTTCCTGAAAATGGCTATGGCGAAATTGCTGTCAATTTACAGCACAACACAATACTGCCGCTTACCGACAATAGCCCGCTGGTCACCGCTATCAAACCCAATATCTACAAACGCGAGGAAAACTAATATGGCCCTAAAAACGTGGACACTCAATGGTGAAGAACGCTGGCATATCAGTGTGGTCCTTGAAACCGTCACCCCTTTGCATATTGGCTCAGGTGAGTTTTGTTATCGGCCCGAGCTTACCAACGCAGACCAAAAGCCAGTAGACATTAATGCCTGTATTAAGGGTGCAAATAACTTACCGATTATTCCAGGTTCAACCGTTAAAGGTAAATTTAACGCGTGGTTAACAGCCCGGCAGGTCGATACCCCGCTACTTGAAGCAATTTTTGGCAAAGGCCACAACCCCGATGATGATGACCAAGGTAGCGGCGGCAAAGTTGAATTTCATGACGCGTGGATCAGCACAAAAATAAAGGACACTAGCACTTGGCCCTACTGGCAAGTAGCCACGCAAACCTTTATAGACGCAGCAACCGCGATTGACCGCCACAGTCGGACGGCCTTAGATGCAAGCTTGCATTACACCGAATGTGTCCCGCCGGGTGTGCAATTTACGCTTAACATAACGGGTGTCATGCAAGAACATGAAGCCGCATTAATCATCGCCGCTTTAGATAGGTTTGACCAACACGACGATCAACCTTACTTTGGTGCGGGCGATGCCAATGGTCAGGGACAGCTCATATTGGTCGGACACCTGGCTGTCAAAGTCATGGGTAAGACAGAAATTACCGAGTGGCTGGCCCACTTCAATAATAAAGCTTCAGATATGGCGATGTCCCATGCCAGATCGCTAGGCGCAGAGGACATAGCGGGCTTAATCAAACTAGGGCAAACATTATTAAAACCTGTGCCCCCAACCGTTAGTTTAGGCATCCAGTTACAATTTGCCGGGCCTTTTTTAGTGAACGACCCGTATGCCGTAAAAAAACTCGAAGCAGATCCCAAAACCAAAATCGACCACTATCCCTTATTGGATAACCATAAAAAACCGCGTTTGCCGAGCGCGTCGATCCGTGGAGTGCTGCGTTCCCAAGCGGAGCGTATCATCCGCAGCTTAGGCGTTCATTGTTGTGATACCCGCGATCCTTGCCCATCCCTTTATAAGCACCAAGACCTTAGCCAACTGTGTTTGGCTTGCCAAATTTTTGGGGCTGCTGGTTGGAAATCAGTCATTAACATCAGCGATTTTACCTGTGTTGATGCCAATGAATTAAAAACACAGGAGTTTATTGCCATAGACCGTTTTCATGGTGGCGGTAAAGACGGGGCTAAGTTTAATGCAAAACACAGCGAACGCCCCTACTTTCAAGGCCGCATCACATTGTCACCGCGCATGGCAAACCATCAGCTAGACTGGGGCAAAGGTTTATTGGCTTTGGTCATAAGAGATTTGCAAGAAGGCGATCTCAGCTTTGGGTTTGGCGCTAACAAAGGTTATGGTGCGCTTGAGTCGGTGTTAATAACAGGCATTGACCAGCTCCAGACTGATGCTATTGAAGCCTTCAGACGCTTGTGTGTAACCCAAGCCGCCCCGCAAGCCTTTATAACACCGACATCGGCTGTTGTGATTGGTGACAAAGCTCCGCTGGTTGTCACCGATAAAAAGCTGCCCGACAACAGCTTTCACAACCCCTACCATTTTATCCCCATCAACTCGCCGGACACCCGCCACTGGTTGCCGACCGAAACAGATTTGGCGGAAAGCCACCATTCACATGCGTATTATCGGCAACAACCCGAGCTGTTTCATGGACAGCTTATTTGCCGCCTCTATACCGAAACCCCCACTTTTATTGGCGCAAGTAAAAAAGACGATACACTGCCCGCCGAACTGGACAATTACCGCCTGAATGGTCAACTTGCCATACCCGCCACATCGTTGCGCGGCATGATTTCATCGTTGGCGGAAGCCGCCAGCAACTCCGCCATGCGGGTGTTGGACAACGGCTTGTTGTCTTACCGCAAAGATGCAAGCCTAGCCTTATCAAAGATAGGCATCACATTTATCAATAGGCAGGGGCAATGGCAGTTGATCCCTATGGAAAAGATAAAACTCAAAAATGCTTACAGTGCTGAAAATATGCGCTTATTTGTAGAGCAAAGCCATTCATGGTCGCCAGATTATAATACCGTCTACTATTTCAGCGAAAAAGCGGGTGCTTTCGATGTCCCACAGCGCACGCCTAAACCCGGTTGGCAACCGGGTATCTTGCGCCTGTTGGGTAAAGAAGGCCGTAGCCAAGAGCTGGAAAACAAAAAACACGAATGGTTTATTCCCGTTCCAGAAAACTATATCGATAAACAGCTTAATGCGTTTAAATACCAAGAATACCTAAAAGACAACAGCTCTAAGGCAATCGACATTCCCGCCCCAGTGTTAAACCGCTATAACGAGCTTGCCTACCAGCGCACGCTATCACAAAAAAAAGATACCGAACTGGTAGCGGATGGTGATTCCCCAGCTTGGCTGCCTTTCCACCTTAAAGGCCAGCAACGCCAACCGCAGATGGTAGGCAAGCATTTGGTTTACACCTTGCCGATGACTGAATACAGTTTGGTGTACTATGCCGCTACCAACAAGGTTGCCACTGAAATCAGCTATTCCTCGATTTGGCGCGGCAGGGTTCAAGACGATGCCGACCAAGCTGCAACAGTCAACCACTTTATTCCCGACGACTTGTTGCCCTTTAACCCAAAGCGCACCAGCCTATCGCCCGCCGAATTGCTGTTTGGCTTTACCGAACTGGATCCAGATAAACACAGTAATGACCCCACCCGGTCGTTTGCAGGTAAAGTGCGTATCGGTGCCGCAACCCTAGCCGCCTATCCTAGCAATGACAGCGATTTGCTTGCGCCCGAACATATAACACTTAAAGCCTTATCAAGCCCTAAACTGCCTTCGCCAGCCCTGTATTTTCGGACGTTACAGGGCAATAATAGCAACGTATACATCCCCAAACACGAACTAAACCCAAACCACCATACCGCCAAAGGCCGCAAATATTATCTGCACGCAACGCGTACACCTGACCAAAAACGTATCCTAAAACTTAGCGACCAAGGCCATCCGCCACAAAATAACGCGGTCAAACTGCCGTGGCTAAGCCATCAAGAAACCAAAAACCTGCAACTGAAAGTAAAAATAAAGCCAATAAAACCTAAGCAATCGTTTTACTTCCAAGTTGATTTTAACAACCTGACCGCATGGGAACTGGGTTTGCTCTGCTACGCCTTAAGACCCACCATCGACTTTCGCCACCGTATAGGCATGGGCAAACCTCTAGGGCTGGGTAGTGTTAAAATAGATATTCTGGCCTTACAAACCCTAGACCGCCAAAAACGCTATGCCCAAGACAGCCAAGACTCGGCACGTTACAACCAACACCGCTGGGTAAACTCTTCAGTCACCGACATGCTCGCCCAAGCGGGGTACGATGTCATCGAACCTACTGCTAACCCCTTGGTTCCAAAAGACCTAAAAACCCTATTCAGCCAAACGATGGCAGCCAATATCGACCGGGCCTTGACATTACTGGGCGAGCCGCAGCATGTAAAACAGCCAGTGCATTATCCACAAGTGCGGGATACCGCTATACAAGTGCGGGATACCGCTATAGAAGAGGAAAGCTACCAGTGGTTTGTGGCAAATGACAATCTATCTGACAATTCATCGGCTGCTAAGCAAACCCTACATGACATCACCGAAACAAGCGAAGGCTTGCCAACATTGATAAGACACCAAAAGAAAAAAGAGACGCAACCATGAGCTACCAAAGCAACAGTAAAGACGATGCCTATCTGGACAGAAACCTAGCGGTAATGGCCTTGGCAAAATTGGCGCAACAACAAGGCTATCGGGTCGGCATTAAACAAGACCCGCACCAGCCCGGGTGGCCTGTTATTATGATAGACCTACCCACCGGGCAAGTGGGTTGGCATATCCCCGAAGCAGAATTGCTGGGGGATTGGCAGCAATACCCTCAGGAATGGGATGGACATGATTTAGAAGAAAAACGCCATCGTATGGCGGTATATGTTGCCGAAAACCTAAGTAATGGAGCAAAAATACTTTAACAACTGTAGGTGCGGCTAAGAAACTAGGGACACCTGCTTAAATCGGCTAAGAAAAGATGTTAGCGGCGCAGCCATCGATTTTGCGGGCGGTTTTGGGGTAGTGTTTAAAAACAAGCACTTGTGAAATAATTGGCAAATAACGCGCCGAATATTGATTTATAAGGGTTTTTTATGATTTTAGAGGTGATTTGGGTGGTTTTTGGGGTTTTGCCGTGGCTTTTTACAAACCGCGCCGCAAACTGCCTAAATTTAGCTTGCCAAACAAGAGGCTACAAAGGTACAGTTGTACTGCCCGGACTTTGATAACGGGATGAAAACTAAAAATTCCAACAACAATATTAAACGCTATATGTTGTTGTACTGCCCGGACTTTGATAACGGGATGAAAACGTAATTTCCTTTTTTCTGCAAACGAAAGCATTTTGTTGTACTGCCCGGACTTTGATAACGGGATGAAAACACTTGCGATGATATATCAAGGCCCCCCAAATAAGTTGTACTGCCCGGACTTTGATAACGGGATGAAAACACTGATTTAGCCATTTTAATACCCCAATTAATTTGTTGTACTGCCCGGACTTTGATAACGGGATGAAAACGAGCGCACTAGCGATACAAATCACAAGGATCCATTCTGTTGTACTGCCCGGACTTTGATAACGGGATGAAAACTTACCCTCGTCTGCACGAGAGAAAGGACTGCGGAGGTTGTACTGCCCGGACTTTGATAACGGGATGAAAACTGCCAGATGCGCCAGTGGTAAAAGTTTTTGCAACTGTTGTACTGCCCGGACTTTGATAACGGGATGAAAACAACAGTAGGGGCGAATTAATTCGCCCCTACCCGTTGTACTGCCCAAACCTTGAAAACACGCACCCGCGTAAAGACGTTACTTTGCACCACGCCTACAAAAACGGCATTAGCACCACTCTCCATACCTGCCCAACCACCTAGCCCGAGTCGGGCATCGGTGCAACACCCTCGCCCAAGGAAAACCTATGGCCCGCGCCTTAATGCCCGCAGTATTGACTGACCTCAACTTACAACTGGCTTGGAGCAAGGTGTATGAAAACCAAGGCTGTGCCGGCACCGATGGACAAACCCTAGAGGATTTTGCCGAACACCTCTATGCCCGCCTTGATGCCTTGCGCAACGAAGTCCGCAACCAAACTTACCAGCCCTTGCCGTTACTGAGGGTTGAACTCGACAAACCAGCGGGTGGGGTGCGTTTGCTGTCCATACCCACAGTGCGGGACCGGATTTTGCAAACGGCGGTCACGCGCATCATCGAACCGCTGTTTGAGGCCGAGTTTGAAGATTGCAGCTTTGCCTACCGCAAAGGCCGCAGTGTTGACCAAGCCGTGGCGCGTATCCAAAGCCTACAACGCCAAGGCTATCACTGGGTGGTTGATGCCGACATCCAAGGTTTTTTTGATAATATCGACCACACTTTGTTGCTGACTCAGATAGGCCAATTTATTGCCGACCCCGAGCTGTTGGCTTTGTTGGCATTATGGCTACAAGCAACCGTGCAAGATGGCAAGCAGCTACGCCAAGTCCGTAAAGGCATTGCCCAGGGTTCGCCAATAGCGCCGTTATTGTCCAATTTGTATTTGCACCATCTTGACGAAGCCTTGTTGGACAATAACTTGCGCCTTATCCGCTTTGCCGACGATTTTTTAATCCTCTGCAAAAGCCAAGACCACGCCGAGCAAGCCCTAGAGCTCACCGACCAAGTGCTGGGGCAATTGCGTCTTACGCTCAATACCCGCAAAACCCAGCTCATTCATTTTGACCAAGGCTTTCGGTTTTTAGGCGTGCAGTTTATCCGCTCGCTGGCCTTTAAAACCGACCCCGACCAGCCCAATTTACTGGCTGCTTTGCCTATTCAGGCCGTTCAAGAAACCGTACCGCCACTCACGCCAACCACCAACGCCATACAACAGGCGTTTGCCGACGCGGGGCTAAAAGCAAGCCAGTTTCCAGCTGTCCAAACCGTTACTTTAGCCCCCCATGACGAAGACGACCTGCCTGCCGACCATGACCCCTTGCTGCGCACGCTTTATCTGTTGCAACACGGCCAAGTGTTGGGTAAAGAATCGGAACGGCTGGTGGTTAGGCAAGAGCAAAAAATAGTGCGGGAAATCCCGGCCATAAAAGTTGACCAAATCATGGTGTTTGGTAATGCCCAAATCAGCACCCAAGCCATGCAGTTTTGTTTGCAACAACGCATCCCTATCTATTTATTGTCTAGCCTAGGCCGTTATTACGGTGTGATTGATTCGTTTGATACCGACCCCATCCTGCTGCAACGGGAACAGTTTTTACACGCCAATAACGAAGTGTTTTGTTTAAAACTGGCGACCGCTATGGTGCATGGCAAGATTGCCAACAGCCGGGTGTTGATACAACGCCATGCGCGGCGGCACAACACCGAGGTGTTAAACCTAGCGGTGGCGTAACTATTCAGCATCCGAGGCACAACAGCCGTTCGCTGAGCGGAGTCGAAGCGAACAAACCGGCTTCGACTCCGCTCAGCCTACGGTAAAGACCCCGCTCAGCCTACGGTAAAGACTCCGCTCAGCCTACGGTAAATTTGACTTATTAGAAGTCGCTCTGAATAGTTACCAATATCTATTCTTTGTTGCGTAGCCGTGGCTTAAATCCGCAAGTGGGGTTTTTACATGCCTTACGGCCCGGTCATCCGGCCTTGGCATCCGATATGATGGAAGAGTTTAGGGCGGTTGTGGTGGATGCTGTGGTGTTAAAGCTAGTGGCAAACCAAATCCTAACCCCTGCTGATTTTGTTTACCCAAATGCCGAAAACGAAGCTTGTGTGCTAAAACCCCATGCCCGCCAAGTGTTTATTAAAGCCTTGGAAGACAAGCTAAATGCAGCCCTTACCCACCCCAACACAGGTACCTTGCTGGATTACCGCCGTTGTATGGAATATCAGGTGCAACAGTTGGCGGCGGTCATCCGTAGCGGCACTGCCGATTACCAAGCAATGGTGCTGAGATGACGCGTTTGTGGCTGGTCACTTATGACATCAGCGACGATGCGGCGCGGCTAAGGGTTTATACAATCCTTAAAAACTATGGTAAACGCGTGCAATACAGCGTGTTTGAATGCTATTTGGATGACCGCCAGTTGCGCGTGTTGCGCTCAGACTTACAAGCCGAAATTGATCTTACCGACAGTTTGCGCTGGTATCCCTTGTGCGCTTGGTGCAGTGAAGCCGTGGCCTTTCAGGGCGTGGGTTTGCCGCCCGATGATGAAGGGTTTTTTCTGCTATGAGCGTGTTGTATGTGGTGTGTTTTGATGTGCATGATGCCAAACGGCTACGCAAAATTGCCAACGAAATGGAAAATTTTGGTAGCCGTGTCCAGTACAGCGTTTTTGAATGCTATTTGGATGCCATGCAACTGGATGACTTGCAACAGCGTTTGGCGGGTTATATGTTGCCGTCGGAAGACCAAGTGCGCTATTACCGTTTATGTGGCAAAGACCAACAGCAGATACTGATTGATGGGGCAGGGCGTGTGACTACCGACCCCGATTATTTGCTGCTTTAAGGTTTTGCGGCGCGCTAAGGGGTTTACAGATGGTTTTTTGTGAATGTTGCTAAATCAAACACTTACGATAAATTCGGCAAATAGCGCGCCGAATATTGATTTATAAGGGGTTTTTATGATTTTAGGGGTGATTTGGGTGGTTTTTAGGGGTTTGCCCGGAGTTTTAACAAACCGCGCCGCAAACAGCCTAAATTTAGCTTGCCAAACAAAGGGCTACAAAGGTACAGTTGTACTGCCCGGACTTTGATAACGGGATGAAAACATAAATGCTATTTTCTGAACGTACTATTTTCTTTTGTTGTTGTACTGCCCGGACTTTGATAACGGGATGAAAACTAACCTAACTGTAGGGTTATACCTTGTACTGTAATCGTTGTACTGCCCGGACTTTGATAACGGGATGAAAACTTTGAAGAATCTACAGAAACTACTAAAGATAAGCTAGTTGTACTGCCCGGACTTTGATAACGGGATGAAAACGGCATTGCCGATCAAGGTTGCTGCTGCGAATTTTGCGTTGTACTGCCCGGACTTTGATAACGGGATGAAAACGTAATCTTCAGCTTCCTTCCCAATCAGGTTGGCGTTGTACTGCCCGGACTTTTATAACGGGATGAAAACTTCAAATCCGCCAGATATTTTGCCGCGCCCTCGATTGGTTGTACTGCCCGGACTTTGATAACGGGATGATTGTGTATGGCGGTTTCCCTGTCCAGACTGTGAAAGTATTTCAAATACTCACAAAAAGGTGTTTTTTATTTTCGTAAAACTTTGATTTAATTAGATACTTGTAAACATTCAGTCCCCCTCCTTAAGAGGGTGTCGTAAAAGGTCGGTTGTTCACACTGTAAAGAAGCATAACATTTTGATTTTGTTGGGTTACGCCGCGCTAATCCAACTTAAATTCAGGCTTTTACGACACCCTCCTTAAAAAGGAGGGGTTTTATTTAATAACCCCCCTCAGCCCCCTCGCAAGCTCTCCCCCCTTTTCAAGGGGGGAGGTGAATAAGTACAGATACTTGAGTGAAAAAACTTGTTTTTTCACTCCGTTGAGCAAGATTACATTAATTCTTTCACAGTCTCTGTCGGCGAAACCGCCCTACAAGCTAAACCTCTTTGGTATGCTGATGCGCTACGCAATGCTATAACGCTTAAGGGGGATAATTTGTTTCTCGTTTCCAAGCCCTGCTTATTGTGTACTTATTCACCTCCCCCCTTGAAAAGGGGGGATTGAGGGGGGTTATTAAATAAAACCTCCCCTAACCCCTCCTTTTTAAGGAGGGGGACTGAATGTTTACCTTGTTGTGCTTCGTTACCCACGGTTAAGGATTATTTGCACTATCACTGTCTATATTTGAAAATATAATTATGCCTTCAATAACGCTTAAAGCACATTATGATGGTCAACGCATTTTGCTTGATGAGCCGTTTAATTTGCCTGTAAATGCTATTTTAATGGTAACGGTGTTATCAGATGCTAATAACGAAAAGGATTCATGGCACAATATCGCTATAAATGGATTATCTGATGCTTACTCAGACAATGAACCTGACTATTTATTAGAAAGCATTAAGCGATGAAAGAAGCTGATATTGCTTTAACCCCTATTCCACAGGCTAATGGTTTAATAAAAAATCGTCCTGTTATTCTGCTTCGATAAATGCCAGGCTTTGGCGATTTTCTGGTTTGTGGTATTAGCACCCAGCTTCATCAGGAAGTTGGCTACTCACTTAAAGCGGGACTGAGTAGCCGTTGGCTGAGCGGAGTCGAAGCCGGCGGCGGGATTCGCTTCGACTCCGCTCAGCGAACGACACCCAAACTGTCCCAGCTTAAACGGGAAGCCAGGAAGTTAAAGGATTCGATGATAAAATTTGCTTGGCTGATTTGGACTTTACCGACAGTGGTTTAAAAGCCCCTTCTCTTATCAGGCTTGGTTTTCTAGCGGCACTTCCACTTCGTCATATTCTTGGCACAATCGGTTTTTCTCGTTCCCAAACTCTGTTTGGGAATGCCTACCTTCAAGCTCTGCTTGCCGGGTTAATCCTGTAGGCCGGAATAAGCCGCTTCGAGCGCAAGTGAAAAGTGGTGTTTCCGGCACATTGTTTGGGCGGCTGATGTGTTTAGATACCCCTCTCCCCAGCCCTCTCCCTGAGGGAGAGGGAGTTTTCTCGTTCCCAAACTCTGTTTGGGAATGCCTACCTTAAAGCTCTGCTTATTGGGTTAGCCCTGTAGGCCGGAACAAGCCGCTTTGATCGCAAGTGAAAAGTGGTGTTTATGGCGCATTGCTTGGGCTGCTGATGTATTTATACCCCTCTCCCCAGCCCTCTCCCTGAGGAGGGTGTCGTAAAAGGTCGATTGTTCAGGATGTAATGAATCATAACATGCTGATTTTGTTGGATTACGCTGCACTAACCCAGCCTACATTCAGGCTTTTACGACACCCTCCTGAGGGAGAGGGAGGGTTTGCGTAACCTACTATTTTGATGGTTTTTATAGCTTGTGTAGCTGCCTATGGTTTCCTTGCCTACACGGCAACGTCTAAAGCCGTTGCACTCCAGCAGTGCTTGGGCAACTAATGTGTTTACATGCCCCTCTCCCTGAGAGAGAGGGCGTTTTTGTTTTTACAGGGTGTCGTCGGGCAAAAAAAAGGGACACATCCGTGTCCCTCTTTGTTGGTGGCCTAGGCTGGCCTAGCGTATTGGCCTGTTATTTAGACACAATAGGGATAGGTGCGGCGGGCGCATGTGACTTGGCTTTACCCGTGGGGGCAAATTTTAACATCGTGTTGCTATGGCATAGTTGGCAGCCAATGATGGTGTTGGCAGCTACTTTGATGGTTTTGTTGCGGTAGCTCAAGACGCGATCCACCAGTGTTCTGGAGAGGCGCGTGCCTTTGTGGTCGGCACCGTGGCAAGCGGCGCATTGGTCTTCGCCGTCTGGACCCGGCATTTTTGCCATGTCGTTGTGCCAGCCGCCGTTTAAGCTGCCGCTTTTGCTGTCGTTGGGCGCAGCGCCATCGGCGTGTTTCCACCAGAACTCGTCATTGACGGGGTGCATACCATGCGGCCCTGCCAAATAGGCTTTGCCGTTGCTGGTGCTTGTGGGTGAGACCACTGTGCCGTCGCGCACGCCTTGGGCGACACCTAAGCCACTTTTGCCGCCGTCGGTGGCTACTAGACCGGTCTTAAAGTCGTTTTTGATGTGGCAGACTGAGCATTCGACTATCGTGCCGTCGTAGCCTTGCAGCTGTTTGGCGGTGACATTGTCGTTGGCGTTAGGGTCTAGGTTGGGCCAGATGGTATGGGATGCGCCGTGGCAAGCCGCACACGTCACGTCATTGCCCGTGCCGCTGCTATGGACATCTTTGCTTTTGCGGTACAGGGTTTGGGAGATGGCCTGTGCCGGAAAGGTTGTCGTGGGTGTGGCGGTGACTTTTTCAGGGCGTAGCTCTATGCCGGACATAACCGCAAATCGTGCGTTGACCGGATCTAATGTCCTACCTGACAGATCATTGGCGGCGACCCCGCGTTTTAATGCGCCCGGGCTGAAATAACCTTGGTCGGTGGCGGCAAGATTGGCATCGCCAGTATGGCAAGAGCCGCAATTGGGTTCGTCTATAAAGGGCGAACGGAAATGTTCGGTACCGTCAGTAAACTTGCCCGCGCCCCATAGGTTGGCGTTGTATTTTGGGTTGTCGTAAAGATTGCCGACTGCCGCCATGTCGCCGTGGCAATCGTCGCATTTTAGCCCTACGGCATGATGGACATCACGGTAGATTTTTTCGGTGGGGCCGGCATGGCATTTGTTGCAGTTGTCTTCCATTGCGACATTGTCGCCGAAGGTAAACAATGGCGCAGCGTCGGCGCGTTTGGGGAACAAGTCTTCACGCCAGTTGTTTTTGGTGACATCCCAGCCCCACGGTTTGGCTTTTCCGGTCGCAGGGTCTATGGCTTGGCCGACGGCAACGTCGTCGGTGTGTTGCGAATCCCAGCCGCGACCGCCCCACATGATGGGATGCCCACGGTCGTTACGGATTAGTTCGCCTTGTTTGTGGGGTTTGCCATCCGCGCCCGCTGTTACGTCGGTTTTATAGGCTTGGAGTTTGGCATGGAAGGCATGGGCTTGTTTGGAAAAGTCGGAATAGCGGTAGACAAAACTGCGTGTGGACCAGCCGACATCACGGCGCATTTCGCTGATATGGCAGGTGCTGGCACAAAAGTTTAGGGGTGTGCCGACGCCGTGTTTGCCTGAGGGTTTGTAGATGTCTTCGACATAGTCGGTCAGTTGTGTTGAAAACGCATAGGGTGGATTAAACACGGTCAAGCCATAAAACACTTGGTAATCGTGGATTAGCAATGTGTTCCACAACGCTGCTTTTTCTTCGTCTTGCCAACTGACTTCAACTGCGCCGCGTTCTTTGGCGTACCAATCACCGCCTTTAAAGGCGAGTTTTAGTTGTAATTTCCAAGTGCTGTCGCCATCGTTGGGGCGGGTGTCGCTGGTCGCACCTTTGGCATTGATCCAGCGTGATTGCGATACGCGGTCTTTGCGCAAGTTGTTTTGGTCACGTTCGATGCCCGCCTTTTTTTCTGCATCTACGGGGATCGTGACGGCATAGTTGGCATCAAACGGGTTTTTCATGTCAAAACGGTTGTGTATGGCGGGCGGCCAAAGTTTAGTGGGTTCTTTGCCGGGTGCGAACATGCCTGCACCTGTAGCGGGGCCGGGTTTCTTGGGGTCGGCAGGGTCGGTGAGTTCGGTTTCAACTACGGGCGTGCGCCATAAGTCGTCAGGTGCGGCAATTTTGCCCTTGACATGGCATTCGCGGCAGCGGGTTTCTGATGCGGTGGTGTAAACGGCATCGGTGGTGGCGACTGTTTTGCTGGCACTGTCACGCGCTTCTATACGCATCAGCGGATAGGGGTTAGTGCGGCCTTGGTCGTCTATATCGGTGCTGGGGATGAATTGCGCCGTAAATTTGCCCAAATCAGCATAATAATCAAATTTTTGCGGGTCGTTGCTGAAATAAGGGTTGTCTACGCCTGGCATCGCGCGGATGTTGGCACCTGCATCATAATTGCCGGGTATGCCTTGGTCGGCGCGCGGCAAGGGTTTGACGGGCTTAAAGGTGGCGTTTAGTTTATCAGCGATAGAGCCGCCCGCTTCGGTATAGCTATAGGCTTTGGCGGACACGGGTTGGTGGATTTTGTCCCAAAATTCGTTCTTTTTGATTTTGGCTTTGCCAAATGCTTGGCTGTCGATATAGGCAGTCGCATCGGCAGTCGTGAGGTCATAGTTAAAGTTAGCTCCGGCTTTGCCTGTGGCAAAATAGTTTTGGCTGGTTGAGGTGATAGAACCTGCACCAGCGGGGTCGGTCGGGCTAGACGCGGCGGAATAATAAAGCTTAAGGGTGCTGGGGTCGATGACACGCGGTTTGTGTTCGACTTTTTGAAACACTTGTGCGTTCAGGCTGTTCATAGGCACATAAGTGTTGTAAGGCAGGTTAATCGGCGAACCTGCCATCATCGCGGCCTCTTCAAAAGGCAACACCACATAGCTGTCTTGGTCTCTAGCCAAGCCTTCGGGGACAGGGCTGACGATAGGCGCTGCACGTTCGGGTACTGCTTTGTTGGGATTGCTGCCAGCCGCTGCGGCAACGGCAACCACGACATCATCGGTGCAAGTATGGCCCGCTGCATCGCTGGCGTGGAGGATGACCTTATAATTGCCGCTAGCGGCAAAGCTGTGCTGGGCCGGGCTTAAAATCGAGGGTAACGAGCCGTCGCCAAAATCCCAGCTGATGCTGACGCCTTTTTTAGCTTTGTTGGCAGTAAAGCTGACCGCTTCACCTTCGTGTTTGACTAGATCGCCTGTGGGGCTGGTAATATTGCAGTCTATCTGTAGGCTACAGGTTTTTGCTGCCCCTGTTACGTTGACCAGCGTATCCAAGCCTTGTGCCTCAACGCGCAATTTGCACGCTGATCCGGTGTGCAGCACGGTGTAGTTGAACGCGCCTTTAGCGTTCGTGCGTGTCGCGTATAGCAACACCCCTGTTTGCGCGTCATAAAAGCTGACGGGAGTGCGGCTGTTGACCCCGCTCAGCTGGCCTTTTAGGGTTAGGGTCTGTTTGGCTAATTTGGCGCTGGCGGTAAGTTTGCCGGCGTGGGCGATAGTGACAGGCAAGATGCCTAGGCATAATGCCAAGCAGATGCCGGATAACCAGGCTATGCCGATTTCGGTTGGTTTTTTGGGGGGTTGGGACATAAC
>JABFST010000204.1 GCA_013140465.1 Methylococcaceae bacterium | reverse complement strand
GGATTTCGACTTGTTCGCCAACTTGCCCGTCTATCTGGTCGCCACCTTCCAAAAAGCCCAATAGGCGTTGCACATCCACTTCGGGACGGCGCAGCAATTCCATTAAACTGGCTTCTTTTAACAACGGCTTGCCCCAGATTGCCGCGACTTGCTCGGCGGCCTCGCTGTCGGCGCGTACCCAGGTTTTTTTCAGCTCATCTTGCAATTGGCCAATCGCGTTGCGTTTGTTTTCAAAGGCTAGCCAACGCGTATCATCAACCAAGCCCAAATGCCGCCCGTGTTCGGTCAAGCGCAAATCGGCGTTGTCTTCGCGCAGCAATAGCCGATATTCGGCGCGGCTGGTAAACATCCGGTACGGCTCTTGGGTGCCGCGTGTAATCAAATCATCAATCATTACGCCCATATAGGCCAAATCCCGACCCGGACACCAGCTGTCCTGCCCTTGTGTCAAGCGTGCGGCGTTTAATCCGGCAATCAAGCCTTGTGCGGCGGCTTCTTCGTAACCTGTCGTGCCGTTGACTTGCCCTGCAAAAAACAGGCCGTCCAAATGCTTGGTTTCCAGGGACATTTTTAAGTCCCTAGGATCAAAGAAATCGTATTCTATGGCATAACCTGGGCGCACGATTTCAGCATTTTCAAAGCCCGGCATCGAGCGCACAAACTCATATTGCACATCAAACGGCAAGCTGGTGGAAATGCCGTTCGGGTAAATTTCGTGGGTGTCTAGCCCTTCGGGTTCGACAAAAATTTGATGGCTGTCCCTATCGGCAAAACGCACGATTTTATCTTCTATCGACGGGCAATAACGTGGCCCTATGCCTTCAATAACGCCCGAATACAAGGGCGAACGATCCAAGCCGTTGCGGATGATGTCGTGGGTTTTTTCGGTGGTGCGGGTGATATGGCAAGGGATTTGCCGTGGGTGTTGTGAAGCTTGGCCCAAAAACGAAAACACGGGGACAGGATCATCGCCGTGCTGTTCTTGCAATTGGCTAAAGTCGATGGTGCGCCCGTCGATACGCGGCGGTGTTCCGGTTTTTAAGCGGTCGATGCGGAACGGCAATTCGCGCAAACGGTCAGCCAAAGCCACCGAGGCAGGATCGCCCGCGCGACCGCCACTGTAATTTTCTAAGCCGATATGGATTTTTCCGGCTAAGAACGTGCCGGTGGTCAACACCACGGCGCGGGCCATAAAATCTAGCCCCATCATGGTTTTAACACCGACCACTTGCGTGCCGACGACGATTAAATCGGCTACGGTTTGTTGGAACAACGCCAAATTGGGTTCGTTTTCGAGTGCGTAACGCACCGCCTGTTTGTACAGTTTGCGGTCGGCTTGCGCCCGCGTTGCCCGCACTGCCGGGCCTTTGCTGGCGTTTAAGGTGCGGAATTGGATACCGCCCAAGTCGATGGCTTTTGCCATAATGCCGCCCAAGGCATCAATTTCTTTCACCAAATGGCCTTTGCCGATGCCGCCTATCGCCGGATTACAGCTCATTTGCCCTAGGGTTTCGATGTTTTGGGTCAGCAACAAGGTCTTTGCGCCACAACGTGCCGCCGCCAATGCCGCTTCAGTACCCGCATGACCGCCACCCACCACAATCACGTCAAAATCTTTTTTGAATTTCACAAGCTTATTTTACTCTTAGTAGTACACTATTAATGGCTGTCCAGATGACAGATTTCTGACTATTATAAGAGGTAAACCATGAAAAAACGTAAAAATCCACACACATTAGCGTGTGCGCCCCAACAAAACCCCGTCGCCAAATTCGCCGGACTGTTTAACAAAGCCGCTGTGTATGCCGATAAGAACACTTATCGCCGTAACGCCAAACACCGGAAGCAGGAGGCTTCTTTAATTGCACCCCACCGTGTGGTTAACGAAGCCGCTTGTTTTTGCGCATTGCCAAATAGCGCGGCTATAGTCGGGTGCTTTTAGGCCATCGTGGGTGAAGGTTGAGTTTTGTAGTTCCCATACCCCGATCTCCCTGCCGGAATGATAAGTACCCGGTATGGGAACGAGATAAAATGAATAATTGATGACTGTAGAGACGCGATTTATCGCGTCTCCAATAGCACCCCACTGCTGACGGAAACGCAAATATGACAGACGAGATAAATCCAGGCCCGATAAATCCAGACGCGATAAATCGCGTCTCTACGGTGCTTGTTACTAAGTCCTGCTCTTATCGTTATACACAATCTTTCAAGTAACCCGCCCTACCCGTCGTCAAGCTTACATCCAGTGCTTGGGATGGCAATCTCAAATATATCCATGTAGTCTGGATTCCGGCGAACCTTTGCAACGCTCTCCTTGCCGGAATGATGAGAGCCCGGTATGGGAACGAGAAAAAAAATGAATAATTGATGACTGTAGAGACGCGATTTATCGCGTCTCCAATAGCCCCCCACTGCTGACGGAAACGCAAATATGACAGACGAGATAAATCCAGGCGCAATAAATCCTAGCCCGATAAATCCAGACGCGATAAATCGCGTCTCTACGGTTGCCTAGTTCCCACGCTGAGCGTCGTGAATTTACCGATGTAGTGATAGGGGACAAATAAAGGACAGAGCCGTTGTGTTGGCCCATAAAAAAACCTACCCGTTGTAAAAACGGCGTAGGTTTTTTTGTTTGAGGATGCCTAACGGCAGCAGCTAAGCGGAAATAGTTGTGTTTATTCCTATTCTTTAGGCAATTGCAGCTCTGCCGTCATATTCCAATCCGAAAAAGGAAATGGCAAGGTTTCGGTGTTGAAGGTCAAAAACAATAAGATGTGGTAAGTGTAAACAGAAAGGCTGCGCCCAAAACTTAAGATGTTTTGGTTGGCTTTGCCCGTCAGCAAGGTGGAAGCCACTTGTAACACAATCACCGCCCATAAGATCATTCTGACCAAGGCGCCGATAGCGGCAAAAATCATCATAAAAAAGATGCGCTTCCAAGTGCTGAGTTGTTTTAAGTTGTAATTGATCTGTTCGTCCATAATGTCCATTAACCTCTGTTCATAATATCGCGCAAGTCTAGGGCCGCCGCATTGGCACGCGCAATATAATTTGCCATCGACAAGGAATAGTTGGCAAACAGCCCATAGCCGCTACCGTTTAAAATCATAGGGCTTAACACGGGGGTCAAGGCGTTTTCCATCGCTTTAATCATGATGTCCACGGTGCGCATCGCACGTTTGTCCAACAAAATATCGGCAAAGTCATGTTTGATCGCACGCAAAATATGCAGCAAAGCCCAGCTCGCGCCACGCGCTTCGTAGAATACGTCGTCGATTTCTAGCCAAGACACTTTGGTCGTGGGCGTGCCTTTTTCATCGGCGGCTTGTTTTTCCAGTTCAGTCAAACCCGGACCATAATTGCCGCCCGCACTGTTGGCACTTAAGCGTGTAGATAAGCCGCCCAAGCGTTTAATGACCACTTCGGTGTATTGCCATAGGTTGTCCGCGCGTGAATAAAACTGCGCTTTTTTGACAGGGCCGCCGTATTTTTGTAGGCGCGACATGTATTTATGTAGCGCATCTATGCCTTTCTGGTATTCGGCTTCGGTGGACGGCAAGGCCCAAGAATTGTGTTCGTAATAGAAATAAGGTTCGGCTATCGCCAAATCGGGGTCTTCGGCAGATTGCGATTGGTCACGCGCAAAATGGTTTCTTAACGCCGTGGTGGCATCGCGCAACATAACCAGCGCACCATATTCCCAGTTGGAAATGTTATCGAGCAATACGCCCGGCGGGGCAACGTCGTTGGTGATATAACCGCCGCTTTTATGCAATAAGACTTCGGCTATATGCGCCAAAGTATTGGTGTAGGTGTAACCGACAGGTATTTCGGAGGTGTCGGTTTCTTTGGCGCGTTTTAGGGCTTCGTCTTGGATATTGAATTGGCCCGGCTCACTACCCCACCATGCACCCAAGATAACCAAGACAACGACGACTGCGAGGGTAAGGACACCAAAGCCCCAGAGTATTCCTTTTGATTTTACATCGTCCAGTTTTTCGCTATCTGCCATTTCCGGTATCCTGTAAAGAGGGTGTGCGTTTAGTAAAGCGCGGTTTTTTGTTTGAGAAATTGTTCACATGTTAGCAGGTTTTTAAGTTTTTTGCCTAACTAGCCATGCGCTATACAGGTTTTTTTTTGGCTCTAGGGTGGGCGTTGTCATACACTTCTGCGAGATGCAGAAAGTCCAAATGGGTATAGATTTGAGTGGTGCTAATGTTGCTGTAGCCCAGCAATTCTTGCACTGCGCGTAGGTCTTGGCTAGATTCCAGCAAATGGCTGGCAAACGAATGCCTGAGCATGTGCGGGTGCAGGTGTTCGGCGATGCCTTTTTTTTGGCAC
>JABFST010000232.1 GCA_013140465.1 Methylococcaceae bacterium | reverse complement strand
CGAACAAGCAGGTGGCGCGTGTTCCACAGGGCGCGAACGCATCCTAGACATCAAGCCTTCTGCCATACACCAACGCGTGCCCTTGGTGCTAGGCTCCAAAAACGAAGTGGAGCGCATCGTCGCTTATCACCAAGCATAAACAGCATGGCGCAAGGCAGTGGCCTTGCGCCATGCGGGTAAGTTATTGCCCCGTTTGCGCGTTTATTTTTTGTTGTTGGGCATCGGCGGCATTTTGCAATAAGCTGTCGATTTGTTTGGCTTGGTCTAGGGTTTCCAGCTGGCTTTTTAAAGCCTCGGGTTTAACGCTGGGCGGCTGTGGGGCTTGTTCGCCACAGCCGATCAACACCAAGCATAAGCCGAGTAACAGATAATTCATAACGCATCCTTCCAGTCCAGTGTTTTAAGGCAAGTGTAGGGCTTCTGACGCCTTATTATAATCTACGCCCACGCTGACGATAAAGCTGGTCGCCTCTTCAATATCCATGTCGGATGCGATCAGTTTATTCTTATCAACGATAACCGTAAAACCCGAAGTCGGGTTAGGCGAAGTCGGGATAAACAACACATATTTGTTTTCATATTTATTAGTCACATAAGCAGGCACCCAAATACCATCTTTAGGGTATTCAACATACACCACTTCTTTCGCCATCGTTTTTTCATTGGTGGAAAACATATTGATTACTTTTTTAAGCACACGGTAAATCGTATTTAAAAAAGGGATACGATCAATAATAAAATCAAAAAGACTAATCACCCAAGAGCGGCCTTTTTTGACGATCGTATTACCTATGTAGGCCAAAAGGATAAAGCTAATCGCAAATACCAAGGCCGTATACACATAATTGTCGGCAAAGTTATAAACCACTTGAAACAAATCAGAAACCAAACCTTTTACAAAGATAATAATTTGTAATACCACCACAATAGGGATAACCGCAAATACCCCTATCAGAAAATCATTTAATAGCTTTTTAGCTAAATCAGTCATCGTATTCTCCGCCATAAATAGTTGTAATCGGCTGCCGGTGTCGGTGGCAGCCCTTGTTGGCATTTCATATTTTTTATTTTACTAGCCCAAAGAAACGCCGATAGGCATTATAAGCCCATTTTCTGTGGATTCCGTAAACGCCTAGTTTGCGCCGATAACGGCAAGGCTGCGTCAATTTAGGTAAAAAAACTGCGGCAAGAGCACAAATTTTTATCGCCTTAGCGGTATGAGTGGTTTACTATCGGCATCAGCTAAGCCCGTGGCTATCGCGTGTGTGCCGGTTTAGCAAGGTTTGTAGCGATTCTTCCACCTCTTACCCGAACCTAAAACTATGCAAAAAAATGTCTTAATTACCGGCGCAGCAAAACGCATTGGTGCGGCTTGCGCAAAATATCTCCACAGCCAAGGCTGCAATGTGTTTTTGCATTACAACACATCCAAAGCCGAAGCCTTACAACTTTGTTTTGACTTAAACCAAATCCGGCCCGATTCGGCCTACATCATGCAAGCCAACCTGCTTAAGCAAGATGAATTGGAAGCCCTCGCTGCCGAAGCCTGTGCGGCCTGGGGAAAAATAGACGTATTGGTCAATAACGCCTCCACTTTTTATCCTACGGTAGTGGCTGATGTCACAGAACAACAATGGAATGATCTGATGGGCAGCAATCTAAAAGCCCCGTTCTTTTTGGCAAAAGCCTTGGCAAAACACCTCGCCGACAATAAGGGCAGCATCGTCAATATAGTTGATATACACGCGGACAGGGGCTTAAAAGATTTTTCAGTGTACTGCATGGCAAAAGCCGGATTAGTGGCGATGACCAAAATACTCGCCAAAGAATTTGCCCCTGCCGTGCGCGTCAATGCCATTGCGTTGGGCGCCATTTTATGGCCCGAAGAAGACCTGCCCGAAGCCAGCAAACGCGACATCCTACAACGCATAGCCTTAGGCCATTGCGGCGAACCCGACGATATAGCCAAAGCCCTGTGGTTTTTAACCAAACACGCCGAATACATGACCGGACAAATACTGACGGTGGATGGCGGGCGCACGCTGTTTTATTGACGGTGGTATGGTTAAGTGCGGTTTTTCCCCAACCGCACGGCGGTACAACAAAACCGAGTGGGCGCAATAAGCTACGAGACTTTAATAAAAATCGTTACCCACATGCAGCAACGCGTAATACGGAAGGTTGCATCACGACCCCCCGTATTCCGCAAACTACAAAGGGTCTACTTGCTGACCCGACTTTCAAAAATTGCACAATCATTACAAACCTACCATTGCAGTTTATTAAAAGCATTTATTGAACATGAAAACAAGCTCAATACTGAAAGCAGACAGCATAGAAACGCTAAGATCGTTAGGTTCTTACTACAGCGTAAAAAACTGTTTAGAGGAAGCGCTGGGCAATAAACTGGGCGTTACTGGATGGGAATCATTCTTTGAAAAAATCAATTTTCTCAAAGATATAGTTTTTTCAAATAAAGACCATTTATTGGCGATATGTGACGGGTACTCTTTCAAAGAGTCAAAGCATCAGGTCGCTGAACTTCTTAGACTAAGACTCAAAGCGAGAGATCAGCGTGAGCTAAGAGAAAAAATTAAAAAAATTATTGCAATTTTTTGCGCAAATTTCTTCGACCCCTATGATTATTACGAGCGCACAAAGTTAAATAAATTCAAAAATAGTTCAAAACTCGAAGGCATCCAAATTGAAACGCCAGATGAATCAACATCACTAGAAAGCGTGTTAGAAAAATACAGAAGGCAAATCTAATGGATAAGTATGATTCAGCGCATGACCATTACTGTTATGCTGGGTCAGCAACACTTAAAAACAAGCTAAATATACGCGATATAAACAGACTTGAAGCAGCAGAGCGAGAGATTACAGCTCTAACAATAGCAAAGATCAGCTTCAGATCATCACCTTACAATTTGGAATACATGCAATTACTGCATCACCAGCTTTTTTCCGATCTGTACGAGTGGGCAGGTGCAATACGAAGCGTGGATATTTCTAAAGGAGGCACTCGTTTCTGTAACTGTGGAAGAATAATCGCTGAATCCCAAAAATTGTTCGACAAATTGCAGAAAGATAAGTGGCTGGCGAATCTACAAAAAGATAGATTTTGTGAAAAGCTGGCTGAATACTATTGCGAATTCAATATGATCCATCCTTTTCGTGAAGGCAATGGAAGAGTTCAGCGCTTATTATTTGAACATCTTGCGCTAGCTGTAGGCTATGACCTTGATTGGGAAGACGTACAACCAACTGAATGGATTCAAGCAAATATTGATGGCGTAAATGTCAACTATGGACGAATGGAGAAGATATTTAAGCGCATAGTGCGTAAGCCGGGTTGAATAAAATCAAACCCAGCATCGATAGGGCATGATTTCAGCCAGCGTAGCTAAGTATTTAATTGATCGCTGCAACAGCCCTCGTTTATGATTTGACGGTGTTAACGCGTAATGTTACCGATTTTGAGCATATTGGTGTGCGCTTGTTAAACCCTTTTACAGACTAATTAGTTTGTTTAACTCACAAATGTGAGATCAGGTCTTGCACAAATGTTTAGATGTCCTGAAGCAATGTTTGCGCATCGCCCTCGTCTGGAAACTGCCGAGTTAGGCCACCAGTGCTTGCTAGGTTGTAAACCAACACACGCAGACATTGAACACCACTCAGCACGTTAACAATATGCCCAAACTCAGCCAAAAACCGCTGTGCATCCATTAACCTTCCTCCACTTGCACACCACCGAACCGTTGCCGCGAATTACGAATGGCTTCATGGAGTTTTTGTTGCAATACGGCCTTGGGCGGCAGTTCGGTCAGGTATTCGGCGACATGGATGCCAGTTTGATCCAGTTCCAGTAATTCAATTTGTTCCTGTTTTTTGCCGCTGCACAGAATAATGCCCAGCGGCGAGGCTTCGCCGGGTTCTTGTTCGTATTTGGCTAACCAGCGTAAGTAAAGCTCCATCTGGCCCTTGTCGGCGGCTTTAAAATCGCCCAGTTTCAGGTCGATAGCCACCAACCGTTTTAAACGGCGGTTGTAAAATAACAAGTCGATATAAAAATCGTCGTTGTCGATTTGCAAGCGTTTTTGTCGGGCGACAAAGGTAAAGCCCGCACCCAATTCCAGCAGGAAATTTTCCAATTCCCGCAAGATGGCATCTTCTAGGTCTTTTTCCAGATAGCGGTCTTTAAGGCCGAGAAAATCAAGGATATAAGATACCGTCTTAAAATCCAAGAGTCAAGGCTTATTTAACGACGAAAAGAGGGTCAAAAGGTTCGCCTGATCTCAAGATAGCGAAACTCAGGTGAATGAGCTTACGCATGGCGGCACAGGCGATGGC
>JABFST010000388.1 GCA_013140465.1 Methylococcaceae bacterium | reverse complement strand
ACCTAATCCGATACCTAGCCTTGCCCTAGGCCACACAACCTTAAAGGAAAAACCTATGAGTAATCTCCCCGCCTGTCCAGCCTGTGGTTCAGCATTCACTTACGAAGACGGCAGCTTATATATCTGCCCAGAATGCGCCCACGAATGGCCTCAAACAGGTGCGCCCGCTGACGCTGCTGAAGGCCGCGTCATTAAAGATGCCAACGGCAATGTGTTGCAAGACGGGGATTCTGTCACTGTCATTAAAGACCTGAAAGTCAAAGGCACATCATTGGTTGTTAAAGTGGGGACTAAAGTCAAAGGCATCCGTTTGGTGGATGGCGACCATGACATTGATTGCAAGATTGACGGTATAGGCGCGATGAAACTCAAATCTGAGTTTGTGAAGAAAATCTAAAAACGGGCGCAGGGCTAGAGAGTGCCGTAAAAGCTAGCCCTATAGCGTTATCCCAGAATGGCTTGTTCTTAACCGTAAGCAAGTGACTCAGGGCATGGAAACGACAAACAAAGGTCACTTCCCATTAGTAGCACAATAAAGACCTACGAGGTTTTAAAAACCTCGTAGGTCTGCCGCTATTGCCTCAACTAATGAGAAGTTACAAACAAAGCCCTTAATTCAAGATTACGCGGCTAACTTCGCGGTTAAAAACGCAATAATGTCTTTCATCGGAATCTCTTCATGCTCAGTTGCCGTGCGGCCTTTGTATTCGACGGTGCCGCTATCTAGGCCACGGTCGCCAACAATAATGCAATGTGGGATGCCAATCAGCTCCATATCCGAAAACATAAAGCCCGCGCGGACTTTGCGGTCATCAAACAACACCTCTATGCCCGCCGCCAGTAAGTCCTGATACAGCTGTTCAGATGCGTCTTTCAGGCGTTCGGATTTGTGCATGTTCATCGGGCATAACGCCACTTGGAACGGGGCGAGATGGGTAGGCCAGATGATGCCTTTATCATCATGGTTTTGCTCAATCGCAGCCGCCACCACGCGGGAAATGCCGATGCCGTAACAACCCATGAGCATGATTTGGTTTTTGCCGCCTTCGTTGATAACGCCCGCTTTCATGGCTGCGCTGTATTTGGTGCCGAGCTGGAATATATGGCCAACTTCTATACCGCGTGCCAAGGTGATTTCGCCGTGTCCGTCGGGGCTAGGATCGCCTTCGACGACGGTGCGGATGTCGGCAATATGGTCTGCCAGTTCAGCAAGAGGTTGGGTTAAAAAATCCAACTCCCAGTTGCAGCCTTTGAAATGGTAGCCCGCTTCGTTAGCCCCGCAGACAAAATCGGTCAGGTGTATCGCGGCATGGTCCACCAACCACCGCACGGGCGTGGCATCTTTCAATAACGGCCCCAGATAACCCGCACAGCTATTGATGTAGGTAGCAATTTCCGCTTCGGTGGCAAAACGGAAATCCCCCAACAGCTTACGCGCCTTAATTTCATTCAGTTCGTGGTCGCCGCGCAAAAATAACAGGCAGAAAGCTTCTTGCGGTTCTTCTTTGCCATCAACCACCGTGTACATCACCGCCAAGGTTTTTAACACTTTTTCGGGCGCAACCGCCAAAAAGGCACTGACTTCGGCTATCGATTTTTGTTCGGGTGTCGCTACTTGTTCCAAGCGTTCTGTAGGTGTTGGCTTAGGGCTTTGCGGAGGCAACGCCTCGGCTTTTTCGACATTCGCGGCATAATCGCTCGCCGTAGAAAACGCTATCGCATCTTCGCCCGAATCCGCCAACACATGAAATTCATGCGACACCGCCCCGCCAATAGAACCCGAATCGGCAATCACGGCACGGAATTTCAGCCCCAACTGGTTGAAGATATTGCTGTACGCCTGATACATCACATTATAAGTGTCTTGCAACGACGCTTGGTCCAAATGGAACGAATAAGCATCTTTCATGATGAATTCGCGCGAGCGCATCACGCCAAAACGCGGGCGGATTTCATCGCGGAATTTGGTTTGGATTTGGTAATAAGTGATCGGCAATTGCTTGTAGCTTTTGATTTCATTACGCGCCAAATCGGTAATGATTTCTTCATGGGTAGGGCCTAAGCAAAAATCGCGCTCATGGCGGTCTTTTAAACGCGCCAATTCGGGGCCGTATTGTTCCCAACGTCCAGTTTCCTGCCACAATTCCGCAGGTTGCAAAGCGGGCATCAGCACTTCCAACGCGCCTGCCTTTTCCATTTCGAGGCGGGTGATTTTTTCAACTTTGCGCAACACCCGCAACCCTAACGGCAACCAGCTATACAGCCCAGCCGCCAGTTTGCGGATCAGTCCCGCGCGTATCATTAATTGGTGGCTGGCAATTTCAGCATCAGCCGGCGTTTCTTTAACAGTATTCAGGGGAAATTGTGTCGTGCGCATGGTGTTTACTAAGATGAAATAAAAACCCCCATTTTACCGCTTTTTGGGGATTAGGGTTTAGATTGCTGGTTACGGCGCTCACCGAAAATATCTAAACAGGTTTTACTCCCACCTAGCGTAGCAACGCGCCAACGTTGCTACGCAGCACTATACAGTGTGGATTGCCGGAATATTTTGATAGGATTGTGGGTGCTTGCCCCTATTGCCAGTTACAGATGAACTCGCCTATGGCTTGTGGTGCCCATATAGACGGTGCACCGCCTTGATAAATAATCATGCGCCCGTCAGTGTTGTCTAGCACGCCAATCGCGAGCTCACCTAAAGGCCCTCTGACGATGCCTGGGAATGAGGTGTTGGTATAGCCTTGATAGTTGATTTCACCGACCACGCCCCCTGCACTGATACTCCCCTGAAAGCGCACAAATCCGTCGCCCATTGCAGAGGTGGCCTGAAACAACCGTGTCCCTGACACTGTTGCTTGGGCTTGCATAAACTGGCCTTGGCAATCAAGGCGGTTTGCCTGTTGGGCAAAGGCATTAGCGCATAAGCTGGCGGCTATGAATCCCGAGAGTAAAGACCTAAACATAAAAACCTGAAGACTGCGTTGACTGCGAAGAATGAAGCGTGGCATAAAAACCTCCGAGTGTAGGTATTGATAAGTGCCAGGCAATTTCAGTCTTTATGATGTCTGGCATAAAACTAAACGGGGTGTTTGTTATAGCGGCATGGCAAAGCCCAGAACCCCGCATAATTGCCGTGTTGGCAACCCCAGCTTATTTTTCATCAACTTGAAGCTGATCGAAGGTGACGCCAACAGCCACACGAAAAGGCAGATGCACGTCTTCGCCATGTAGATTGCTAAGCTGGATGTAACCGCATTGCCATATCCTTTTCCAATGAAAAAGCATCATTAGTTTAGTAAACCCTGGCACTTCTATCTCCACTTCTTCAGCGTACACTTCATTAATCTCTTCGGAAATGGAAAATTGTTTTCTGATGGACTCTTCAATCCCCGCCTTAAAACTGGTCTCATCTATGCCCAAGGTAAAGCCAGAACTTTCCGCACGCACTTTTTCATAATCGATAGCATACGTTTTAGTCCACTGTTTGCTGACTGTAAACTTGCGTTTAATACTGACAGAACTCATTGAATTGTCGATTAATCTTTGGTCTGTCCCCAAACTCTCTTCTACCCTGTCGGTTTCTGTCACATGCAGTTGCGCTAGTTTTGCTGGCACGGTCGCTGGGCTATTAGCCTTGGCTTTCCAAACGTATTGGCATTTTGGACAGCCGACAAATTCGGCCCTAAAGGGGGCAAGTTTCCATAAGGGGAATTTTTCCATGTTGGCTGCGTAGTAATCAAGGGTCAAATTCCCTAAACTACCCAATAAGCGCTCATTGCACTGAGGACATCGATACCCGGAAGAATAAAACTTCAATAATTCATCTGACCATCCCAACAAGGCACCTTCGGCATAAGCCAAAGAACCTAGCGTCTTAAACATGATTTCTTTCATATATTTCGGCCTTATCCAACTAAGTGTTACAGCGGGTGTGGATGAACAGCTAAACGTCGGTCAGGGTAGTGTTATAAATGTGCCAACAAACCCAGACCATGTATTAGCATTTTTGTGAGGGCTAGGCAAATTTATATTTAGTATGCAATCCCATAGCTGAGAAAGTGGCTATGAACGCCAAAGTGAAGGGCGGCAATCGTTACAACGCCGCAAGATAGAGCATAAGTATCTACACAATTCATTAGCCCGTCATTCCGGCATGGATGCCGGACTCGTTAGAGCGCATAGCGAATCCAGTGCCACGGACGGTTGCTTCGGTAAGCTGTAAGTGCTTGATCTAGCATTGCCGTCATAGTGAACATTCACATCCATGTGACTGGATTCATGCAGGGCTATCCTGCCCTGCACCCTAACGGGTTAATGCAAATCCGCTCCCGGCGGATTTGTCTGGCATCCATGCCAGTA
>JABFST010000265.1 GCA_013140465.1 Methylococcaceae bacterium | reverse complement strand
CAGCTAAACGAAACACAGGCCGACTATTCTTTGGCCAAGGTTTATACGCCTATAGACCAACTTGAATTAGGCATGTATGTCAGTGAGCTAGACCGCCCTTGGTTAGAATCTCCGTTCCTGTTCCAAGGCTTTGAAATCAAAACGCCGGAAGAATTGGCCGCCATCAAAGAATTATGCGAATTTGTTTATATTGATGTCAGCAAACGCAGAAAAGTCGCCCCCCCATCCGACCCAGCAAAAAGCCATTCTGTATTGCACCATGAGGCTCCGCCACCCCGCTTAAGCGTTTTTGAAAAAGAAATTGCCCACGCAGAAAAAATTCACGAAAGTGCTGGGGTCGTGATTACCGATCTGATGTCAAAAATAGCCAAAGGCGGCGAAATTGACAGTAAGATTGCCAAAGATGCCGTAGCCGAATGCGTCAACAGCGTGCTGCATTCGCCCGACGCTATGTTATGGCTATCCCAACTCAAAGACCGGGACCACTATACGGCGCAACACAGCCTTAATGTTTGCGTACTAGCCATCGTCATGGGTCGGCACCTTAATTATTCAGAAAAAGACCTTAATATCGTTGGGCTGTGCGGCATGATGCACGACATGGGAAAAATGCTGGTGCCACTGAGTATACTCAACAAACCCGGCAAACTTGAAGGCGAAGAAATACCCATCATGCAATCGCACACTACTTTGGGCTACGAATTGCTCAGATCCAGCGACAATATGCACCCCTGCGCGATCGAAACCGCGCTTATCCATCATGAACGCACCGACGGCAAAGGTTACCCAAGGCAAATCAATCCAGTAGGCATCTCTGATTTTGTAAAAATAGTCACGATTGTGGATATGTATGATGCCATTACCAGTGATCGGGTTTACCAAAAAGGCCGTACCCACCTTGAAGCCATCAATATTATGACAGACATGGCAGGGACGCATTTAGACCCTGCCCTCGTCGTGAAATTTATAGAAAGCCAAGGCGTTTATCCGCCGGGTAGCTTGGTTGAAATGACCAATGGTGCGATTGCGATGGTATTTGAGGCCAACGAAAAACTAAAGCTGCGGCCTAAAGTCATCACTATTTTGGATGAAGGCAAACAACCAACACACGAACAGGTGCTTGATTTGTCGAAAATGGTCAAAGACAAAAAAGGCAATGTCTACACGATTAAAAGCATGGTGCGGCCTGAAGACTGGAACATAGACCCTAGCCGCTACAACCGCGAACAAATCCTCAGCCGCATTTTGCAAAAAAATTAAAACTTATTTTACAATCAGACTGTTATTGACTTGTTTAACGCCTTTGACAGTCCTCGCTAGGTCTACAGCACGCTTAGCGACTTCGGCAGAATCGACAAAACCACTCAGTTGGACGATGCTTTTAAAAGTTTTTACATCAATTTGCAAAACTTTCAGCCTAGAGTCGCCTAATATGGATGTTTTTACCTTGGTGGTAATCGCCACATCATCCAAATATTCACCCGTGCTTTCATAACGCTTACCGCCCGCACAGGCAGCAATAGCCAAACTCAGCACAAGACCCATCAAAAAACGGAACATCACATTTACTCTGCTCATAGGATTAGCGTTTAGGTGTATGGACTAAGGACAATGGCTTGGGCTTAGCCCAGCATTGGATTTAAAACCCGCGCGGACAGCTAACAATGTCCGCACGGTGGAACTTATCTTACCGCAATCCCAAGGTCAAGATTGCAGTTTAGAAATATCTGCACAGGTCAAAAATTGCTCAGACAGCAAATTCAACAAGGCCAAGCGGTTAGCGCGCAAACTTAAGTCATCGCACATCACCATCACGTCATCAAAAAAGCGGTCTACATCCCCGCGTAACACCGCCAACCGCGCCAAGGTGCCTGCGTAATCATGCGCCGCCAACAAAGGCGCAATCGCCAATCCCGACGCTTCGGCACTCGCCAGCAATTGCAGTTCGGCAGCTTCCACCAAAGTGCCAACGCTAGTGGCGGCAGGTTCAGGCGATTTTTTCAAGATGTTGCGGATACGTTTGTTTGCCGCCGCCAAGCTTTCTGCTTCCGGCAATAAGCGGAACGCCTTTACAGCAGCCAAACGCTGCATAAAATCGAAAGGGTCGGCAGGTTTGACGGTGTAAACCGCATCAAATTCATCGGTACTATAGCCTTTATCCAAACAATAGCCTTTCAAGCGGTCGGAAATAAAATCCAGCACCAAAGTTTGGGTTTTCGCCACATCAAAGCTGTGGGAAAACAAGCCCAGCGCAAAGGCAACGGTTTCTTGCAAGTTCAAGGTGAGCTGGTTTTCTATCAAGGTGCGTAAAATCCCTAAGGCCGCACGTCTTAAGGCATAAGGGTCTTTATCGCCGGTTGGGATCAGCCCAGCACTAAAAATTCCCGCTAGGGTATCGATTTTTTCAGCAATCGCCAACACTTGCCCGGTAGCACGGCTAGCTGTTGGGCTGCCTGATTGTTTGGGGAAATATTGCTCTTCCAAAGCCCAGGCCACTTCTGGCTCCTCACCTTCTACGAGTGCATAATAACGCCCCATAATGCCTTGCAGATTACCGAACTCACCGACCATTTCAGTCATTAAATCGGTTTTAGCCAACAGCGCCGCGCGTTTTGCCAAAGCCACATCGGCATTTAAGCGTTCGGCAATATAAGCCGACAACTGAATCACGCGCTGGGATTTTTCCGCCACCGTGCCCAGTTTTTCTTGGAAAACGATATTAGCCAAACTGTCCACCCGTTCTGCCAGCGATTTTTTGCGGTCTTGTTTCCAGAAAAATTCCGCATCCGACAAACGCGGCGTGACCACACGCTCGTTGCCGTGCTGGATGGATTCAGGGCGGGTGCTGTCAATATTGCTAAAAGTGATGAAATTAGCCAACAAACCGCCTTCTGCATTTTTAACCGGAAAATATTTCTGATTAGTTTGCATCGTCGTAATCAGCACTTCGGCGGGCAAAGCCAGAAAACGCGGGTCAAACGTGCCGGTAATCGGCATCGGCCATTCGTTTAATGCGGCAATTTCTTCCAGTAAATCTTCTTCAATATGGGCAATACCACCCACTTTAGCGGCTGCGGCATCGGCAGATGCACGGATGATGGCTTTGCGTTGTTCAATATCGGCAATCACACGGCCTTGGGTGTACAAAGTTTCGGCATAATCTTCGGGTTTGCCCAAGGTGATTTCTTGTGGCGCATGAAAACGGTGGCCCAAAGTAATCGCGCCTGTTTTTAGCCCTAAAATTTCGGTATCAATCACGCTATCGCCATATTGCAATACCGCCCAATGAACGGGCCGGACAAATTCCGTCGTAAAACTGCCCCAACGCATCCGTTTTGCTATCGGCAAATTGGCAATGCTTTGCCGGATAATATCGGGTAGCAAGTCTTTAGTCGCCTGGCCTTTAATCGCTTGCGTGTAGCTTAGCCATTCGCCTTTGTCGGTTTTGATGCGTTCCAATTTATCAAAGGTCGTGCCGCAACTGTCCGCAAACCCCAAGGCCGCTTTGCTGGGCGAACCATCGGGCGCAAACGCCGCTTGGATGGCTGGCCCACGTTTTTCCACGGTTTTATCAGGCTGCGCAGTCGCCAAGTTTTCAATAAACACCGCCAAACGCCGTGGCGTCGCGTAGGCTTTGCCCGCTGTAAACGCGGTATCGGCCTCTTTAAGCCCCTGACTAATATTAGCCAACAAGGCGTTGCTGAGTTTCAATAAGGTTTTAGGCGGCAATTCTTCTGAGCCTAATTCAAAGAGTAAATGTTGTTGTGACACGGGGCGACCTTTGTTTGTTTAATTACAGGTTTTGTAAGTTGTTGATGTCGGCATTATGATGCTCTCAAATACGCTGTCCATTTAATTTATATGCTACTTCCTCAACATTGCCATCAAAATAGCATCCAAAACGGTGACTTTCCGTCATTCACGCTACCAACCAAGGCATAAATCCGCTTGTATTCGCTTAAGATTGCGACTTAAAGCCACCAACTCGTCAAGCGGCAGTTTCGGACGACTTAGCTATAGTTATGGCCTTGAGTTAAGTTAATGATGAATATTTAAAATTAATCATATTAATTATTCAAGCGCTTCAATTCGTTACAAGCATGATGTAGCGATGATGGGGCATGTTCGGGCAAGCCTTTTAGGCAAATGTCTTCTTTTAGTTTTTTGGCGAATTCTGTAGGTTTGCAATAGTTGTATTTGGATTTGTAATCCATAAGCTTACCCTTTTCATCTTTATGCGTTTCTACATCCATATCGCCAATCTCAATAAAATGAAACCAAGATTCGATATTGCGTTTAGGTGAAAAAATTAAGATATTCTCATTTTTTGATGGCTTGTAGATGTTGTATAAATCTTGGATA
>JABFST010000190.1 GCA_013140465.1 Methylococcaceae bacterium | reverse complement strand
ACATCATCAACACCAACCTGACTTCGGTGTTCCGCATGAGCAAAGCGGTGTTACGGGGCATGATGAAAGCCAAGACCGGGCGCATCATCAATATCTCGTCGGTCGTAGGCTCTACAGGCAATGCTGGACAGGCCAATTACGCCGCCGCCAAGGCTGGCATGGTCGGTTTTGCCAAATCCTTGGCAAAAGAAGTCGGCTCGCGCAACATTACCGTCAACACCGTCGCCCCTGGCTTTATTGATACCGACATGACCAAAGACTTGGGCGATGACATAAAAAATGCCTTATTGGCAGGGATTCCTTTATCCCGCTTAGGTGCGGCAGAAGAAATTGCCCATGCGGTTGCCTTTCTTGCATCTGCGGGGGCTGGTTATATTACGGGGGAAACCCTGCACGTCAACGGCGGGATGTTTATGCCTTAATTTGGTGACATTGCCGGAATATTAAGTATAATTGCCCCGCCGTCTGGTTTTGCTGGGGGCGGGATTTGAGTCAAAACTAATAACAATACACATGTAAGTTTCTAAACCGTTTAAATCTTACATTGTTTGAGGATAATAATTATGAGTAACATTGAACAACGAGTAAAAAAGATTGTAGCTGAGCAATTGGGTGTTAAAGAAGAAATCGCTAACGATGCTTCATTTGTAGACGATCTCGGTGCTGATTCTCTGGATACAGTCGAACTCGTTATGGCTCTTGAAGAAGAATTCGATTGCGAAATTCCAGACGATGAAGCCGAAAAAATAACTACCGTTCAACAAGCCATCGATTACGTCGAAAAGAACGCGTAAAACTGACAATCAATGGATGAACACTGGGTTTGTCCATTGATTATCTGCATACTCATGGGACACACTCTTTTAAGCCTAGCCCATCGGGTACTCGGTTTAAAACAGCCTCCCATCGGCCCAGAATACCCCATCGCTACACTTTCGTAATTTCTCTTCATTCTTTCATACGGTACATTACATTGAGCAAACGTCGAGTTGTAATCACTGGATTGGGTGCTGTCACTTGCTTAGCCAATACCGTCCAAGACACTTGGAGCGGCATTATTAATGGCAAAAGTGGCATTAGCCCCATTGATTCTTTTGATATTTCCCCTTTTGCCAGCCGCTTTGGCGGGGTTATTAGGGATTTTGACATTACCCAATATATAGCCGAAAAAGATGCCAAACGTATGGATGGCTTTATCCATTACGGCATTGCCGCTGGTTGCCAAGCCATAGAAGACTCAGGTCTCGAAGTCACCGAAGCCAATGCCGAACGCATAGGCGTGGCTATCGGTTCAGGTATCGGCGGCATTACCGGCATTGAAGAATGCCACGCGACTTACGAACAACACGGCCCCCGGCGCATCTCACCTTTTTTTGTACCCGGCAATATTGTCAACATGATTTCTGGCAACTTGTCGATCAAATATGGCTTGAAAGGCCCCAACTTTGCCATCGTCACGGCCTGTGCGGCAGGTACGCATAACATAGGCGACGCCGCCCGTTTAATCAAATACGGCGATGCTGATGTCATGATTGCTGGCGGTGCCGAACGCTGCACGACCTCAGCCACGGCAATGGGCGGTTTTGCCTCTGCCAAAGCCTTGTCCAGACGCAACGACGATCCCCAAGCCGCCAGCCGTCCTTGGGATAAAGACCGCGATGGTTTTGTGTTAAGCGATGGCGCGGGCGTAGTAGTGCTTGAAGAATTGGAACATGCCAAAGCACGCGGTGCAAAAATTTATGCCGAAGTTATCGGTTATGCGATGAGTGCAGATGCTTACCATATCACCACCCCTTCCGCAGGTGGCGAAGGCGCGGCGCGGTGTATGCGTAATGCCTTGCGGGATGCGGGGGTCAATACCGATGCGGTTGATTATATAAACGCCCACGGCACATCAACCCCAGCTGGCGACATCGGCGAAACCCATGCGATGAAATCGGCTTTAGGCGAAGATGTCTACAAAGTTGCGATCAGTTCGACAAAGTCGATGCTGGGACACATGCTGGGTGCAGCAGGTGGCATAGAAGCGGTGATTGCCGCCCTGAGTATCCGCGACCAAATCGCCCCACCCACAATCAACTTGGATAACCAAGATCCTGAGTGTGATTTGGATTTTGTCCCCAATACTGCACGAAACATGAAAATCGATATTGCCATGTCCAACTCCTTTGGTTTTGGCGGCACTAACGGCTCCTTAGTCTTTAAACGTTATTCATAAACGAAAGGCGTATTCCCCTGTCCTGATTATGATGCTGGTTAACGGTGTAAGCCAAACCCAAATTGACATCAGCGATAGGGGCTTCCAATACGGGGATGGCCTTTTTGAAACCCTCGCCGTCAGCAACGGACTTGCCCTGTTCCTAAGACAGCATCTGGCACGCTTAGAAGCCGGATGCCGCCGTCTTGCAATCCCCTTTCCAACCCCCGATATACTCGCCCAAGAAGCCCAACAGCTGGTGCAAGACTGCACTCACGCCGTGCTGAAAATCATACTGACACGCGGCACAGGCGGGCGCGGCTATCGTCAGCCTGAAACCGTACACACCACGCGCGTGCTAAGCCTACACCCCTATCCAGACTACCCGCCCGCTTATGCAGAAAACGGCATAGTGGCGCGGTTTTGCACAACCCGTTTAGGCTTAAATCCAGCCTTGGCGGGCATTAAGCACACCAATCGGCTAGAGCAGGTTTTGGCACGCGCCGAATGGACAGATGCCAACATCCAAGAAGGCATCATGCTGGACATTAACGGGCGGGTTATTGAAGGCACTATGAGCAATCTTTTTTATGTAAAAAATAATGTGCTGCATACCGCCGAACTTAGCCATGCTGGGGTGTTGGGCATCATCCGCGCGTTCGTGTTGGAACAGGCCCTAGGTTTGGGCATACCCACGCTAGAACACGACTATACCCCCGTGGAATTGTTGTCTGCCGACGAGGTATTTGTCTGCAATTCGGTGATTGGTATTTGGCCCGTCAAGCAAATTGACTCGACCTTATTTGCCGTAGGCCCACTCACCCGGCAAATGCAGCACCAACTTGCCCTCGCCAGATGAAACCTGCCAATAAACTAGGCATAGCGGCACTGCTGTGGTTTGTGCTGGGCGGCGGGTGGTTTTGGCAGACGCTGCAACAAGTCTTGCATCAGCCCGCCGTCGTTGGCTTACCCGTAGTGATAGAAATCAACAAAGGTGATTCGTTTACCCAAGTTACCGACAAACTGCTGGCGCAACATGTCCAAATCACCCCGTTTTGGTTTAAGCTAATCGCCTTTGCCGGAGGTAGCGTTAAAAAACTCAAAATCGGCGAATATGAATTAACCCCCGGCGCGACCGCACCCGACATATTGGCCCAGTTTGTCTTGGGCAAAACCAAACACTATGCGCTGACGATACCCGAAGGCTGGTGTTTTAAGGAACTCCTGCAAGAGCTGGCGCGTAACCCCCATCTTGAACATACCCTAACGACCACCGACGGGCCTACGGTGATGGCGCAATTGGGTACGGACATCAAGCATCCCGAAGGCGAGTTTTTCCCCGATACCTATTTTTTTGAAAAACACACCACCGACGTGGCGTTGCTAAAACGGGCTTACACCAAGATGCAGCAGGTGTTACAAGAAGAATGGCAACATCGCGGTAGCCCTTTGCCGATTAACACGCCTTATGAAGCCTTAATATTGGCATCTATCGTTGAAAAAGAAACCGCAGTAGTCGCTGAAAGGCCGCAAATTGCCGGGGTTTTTGCGCGTAGGCTACAAACAGGCATGATGCTGCAAACCGACCCCACCGTCATTTATGGCATGGCTGAGCGTTACCAAGGCAATATCACCCGAGTAGACCTAAAAACCCCGACACCCTACAACACCTACACGATAAAAGGTTTGCCGCCAACGCCGATAGCCTTGCCTGGTCGATTAGCCATTTATGCGGCCCTGCATCCTGACCCGGGTGATGCCTTATACTTTGTTGCACGCGGTGATGGCACGCATGTTTTTTCGGCAAACTTAAAAGACCACAACTTGGCTGTAGACAGTTTCCAAAGGAAGAAAAAATGAGTAGGGGCAAATTTATCACCTTAGAAGGCGGCGAAGGTGTCGGCAAAACCACCAATTTGGCGTTTATACAAGCACACTTAGCACAACACGACATTGATGTCGTGGTCACGCGCGAACCCGGCGGCACGGTCTTGGCGGAAAAAATCCGCCAGCTCGTGCTGGACAAAGACAGCGAAACGATAGCCGAAACCGCCGAATTGCTGCTAGTGTTTGCGGCACGCGCCCAACATATCAAACATGTCATCGAACCTGCCTTGGCACGCGGGGCGTGGGTGCTATGTGACCGTTTTACCGATGCCACTTATGC
>JABFST010000217.1 GCA_013140465.1 Methylococcaceae bacterium | reverse complement strand
GCATTAGACAATATAATCTACATCTACCGCCTCACCAATGATCGCCCCGCCCTAGCTACCGAAACCGCCCGCCGCTACGTCAACGCCAAAGTCGTACTCATCGGTGAAGGCACGGTGGGCAAAACGTCGCTGGCGCATCGCCTGATTGATGATGAATATGTGATAAAAGACCGCACCCACGGCATGAATGTTTGGCGGTTGGAATTACCTGCCCTCTCCCCAACCCCTCTCCCGGTGGGAGAGGGGCTTATGCAAGACCGCGAAGTTTTGTTGTGGGACTTGGCTGGGCAAGAGGATTACCGCCTAATCCACCAGCTATTCCTAGACGAAACCGCGCTGGCGTTGCTGCTGATTAATCCGCAAAAAGATGACCCTTTTGCCGAAGCGAGCGATTGGCTTAAGGCGATCAAGACTGCCGTGACGGGACAGAATACCCAGCGCGAGGCCGCCAAGCTGTTGATTTTTTCGCAGACCGATGTGGGCGGCATGAAAATCAGCAACGCCAAGATAGACCGCTTCCGCGAACAACACGGCTTTGCGGGTTGGCTACACACCAGCGCCAAGACTGGCGAGAATTGTTCGGATCAGGCGAACGGCGACCAACCTTCGGCACTGAAACAACTCATCGCCCAAAGCATTCCTTGGGATACGCTGCCGTGGACCAGCACGCCGCGCCTATTGGCTGAACTGAAAAACGCCGTCGTGGCGATGCGGGATGAAACAGACATCCGCCTGTTGCGTTTTGCCGAACTGGCCCAACGGCTAGCACAAATGCTGCCAGGGGAGAGCTTTGGCGAATCCGAGATACGCACGGCAGTCACCTTGCTGGCAAATCACGGCTTGGCGCGTATGCTCAAATTCGGCGATTTGGTGCTGTTGCGGCCCGACCTGTTGAACGGCTATGCTGGAGCCATTATTCGCGCCGCCCGCGCCCACACCGACGAGATCGGCTGTGTGGCAGAAGCGGACATTTACCGCGCCGATTTCAATTTTACTGGCGTGGAGCGGCTCAGCCGCCCTGATGAGGAATTGCTGCTGCGGGCGTTGGTGCAAACGCTGCTTGAGCATTCTTTGTGCATCGCCGAAGACACGCAAGGCGGGCGGCATTTGGTGTTCCCATCGCAATATCGGCGCGAACGGGACATCCCCAAACATCCCGACATTTTTGTCTCCTACACCTTCTGCGGCGAGTGGCAAACGATTTACACCACGCTGGTGGTGCGGCTGTGGTATAGCCGCGAGTTTGGACACCGCGAACTTTGGCGCAATGCAGCCGAGTTTGAAACCTCCAAAGGCCATACCTTGGGCTTGAAGATCGATAACAAGCAAGGCGAAGGCGAGGCGACCATCAGCCTGTTCTTTGACGTGGCGGTGCCGGATGAGTTGAAGGTGATTTTTATTGAATACATTCACCGCCATCTGGAAAAATACGCCAGCGAGGTGCGGCGAGATCGGCGTTATGTGTGTCCGGCTTGCGCGAAAGCGGTGACGGATTTGGAGGCTGTGCGCAAACGCTTCGAGATGAAAAAGGCGTTCATTTATTGCCAAGAATGCGACGAACAAGTGCTGTTGATTGACTTCATCGAACAACAGTTGGTGTCTAATCCTGTCGCCCGAAAGGTATTACACATGGATGAAACGGCGACGCGGGAACTCGACACCCAGGCGTTGGAGCAAATCCTTATCGGCCACATGATGGCGATAGCGGGCGAAGCGAACCAAATCTTTCGGCCTATGATGATGTTTGACTACGGCATCGACGGCGAAGTGGAATTTAAGGACAACGATGGCAAGGCCAGCGGCAAGAAAATCTATATCCAATTAAAAAGCGGCAATTCCTATTTGCGCACCCGCAAAGCAGACGGCAACGAAATCTTCGATGTAAAAAACGAACGGCATTTGGCATATTGGGTAAACCAGCCAGTCGATGTGTATCTGGTCATCCGCCAACAGGACGAACGCAGCGGCGAGGCGACGATCCGCTGGATGAACCTGACCCGTTATCTAAAAGAGCGCGAGGACAAAACCAGCCGCCAGATTGTCTTTGCGGGCGAAAAGCTGGATGCCCCGGCTGTTTGGCGGGTTAGGGACGAGTTTTTTCCGATGTTAAGGAACGTGCGTAAAACTTAAGTGTGTGAATGATTTTTCAGCACAAAACGGGGGCTGGGGCGTTGTGTTTTAGGCAATAGCATCAAGCCCGTTTTTGGCGACTAGGGATAGGAGCTTTAGGGAAGCCCCTTGCGGGCGTTTTTCGCCTCGTTCCCATTGGCTCACGAGGCCAGTAGTGACATTCAAGTACCGTGCAAAGACGGCTTGGCTTGCCCGTTCATGTTGCCGTATGGCGAGGATTTCTGCGGGCTGTAGTGGCTGGACTGGGGTTAGGCATAGGTCGTCAAATTGGCGCAGAGTGATTTTGTCCATCACCCCTGCTTCCTGCAAGCCTTCGGCGGTTTCATGCACGGAGGCCAGCAAAAGGCTACGGTATTGTTTTTTCATCGCAGATTACCTCAATTAAAGTCTTGTTTTTTTGTGCGTTGCTATGCGCTACGCGCACTATGCAAGAGTCTTAGCGCCACTAATCCCTTTTACCGCTACGCTTCATACGCGCTACTTGCTTTTGTGATTTTGCAAGCCCCGATCCCATCTATTCAGTTGACTTTGTGCGGCATATCGCCGTATATTTAAAATTATGAAAGATACAAAATCACCAACCGCCCGTCTCGAAGCTCGCTTGCCAGCCCATGTCCATGCGATGTTGAAACGCGCCGCTGAAATACAAGGGCGAACACTGACAGATTTTGTCGTTGCAGCTTCTAGTGAGGCGGCACGGCAGACTATCGAAGCGACCGACATCGTCTGTCTTTCGATTGACGACCAACGTGTTTTTGCTGAAAGCATCCTTAACCCACCCGAACCGACAGCTGCCCTCTATCGGGCTTTTGAGAAGCACCGCGAATTGTTCGGTGTTAAGTGACCTCCCCGTTCCACCTTGAAGCCTTGGCAAGCAGCCATGACCGTTTGGCGTTTGCCAGCGGTGAAGCCCAGCTTGACCACTATTTTCAGACGCAAGTCACGCAAGACATCCGCCGCCGTATAGCTAATTGCTTTGTTGCCGTCGAAGTTGTGACCCTTCAAGTGGCTGCCTACTACACGATAGCATCGGCCAGCATATCCATACCTGATTTACCCCCTGATGATGCAAGGCGTTTACCCCGTTATCCGACAATGCCCGCTGTACGCATCGGGCGTTTAGCGGTTGATAGGCGGTATCAGGGGCGCGGATTAGGAAAAGCTTTGCTGGCGGATGCTGCTATGAAGGCTATGATTGCCGCCCCTGCTTCGTTTGCGTTACTGGTGGATGCCAAGGACGAACGCGCGGCAAACTTTTATAAGCACCACGGCTTCCGTCAGCTTGGCAGTGTGCCCAGCCTTCTCTTTTTACCGTTGGCTACGGCTGAAAAAGTATTGCTCGGTTGAACGGGTTGTTTTTCAACTTCCAAAAACACTTGTATGAAAGCCCTGTCTTAACGACCCTAAACCTACATTAAGCTTCTTTGATTTAAAGCAAGCCCTTAGGCATCTTCGCGGGTGTATAATGGATTGCGGAACAAGCACAAACAACCTTCCCATAGTCAGCCCAACACGGCTGCCACATTCGGCGAACACTTCTCGCCGCCTTTAAGGGCCCGCTATTTCTGCACGTTCCCCAGCGGAAACTTGACCCAGCAATGCCCACACACTTGAGCGGCTGCACTATCGCCTTTATCGGCAAGCACTGCATCAAGCCACAACCACATACACAACAAGGAAATGCTCATGAACAAGCTCACACTCGCCGCATGGATGATAGGCTTAACGGTTTTTGGCACTGCGGTTTATGCCGATGTCACGATACAATCCCCTAGCGAAGTCAATGGCACTTGGAAGCTGGATAGCAGCAAAAATTCTTTGACCGATAAACAGGCGCTCCCGCGCGAAGACACTTGGGTGTTTAAAGACGGCAAAGTAACGATTTTGCATATCCCGCGTGAAGGCAAATATTACGACCAACCACCAGTCGCCTATGAAGTTGAAGACGGCAAACTTAAGGTCGCCAATGTCGGCAACAGCCGTTTTGAAAACTATACCGTCGTTGATTTGGATGCCACCAAAATGACCTTAAAAGGAAAATTTGGCGGCTATTATTATTTTAGTAAAAAATAAGGTAAACATTCAGTCCCCCTCCTTAAAAAGGAGGGGTTAGGGGCATACGCGCCAACTTAAGCCCCTATCCCATTGATTAAACACGGCTTAGCCCGATGTCCCGGGCTTGTCGCAACAGGGTAAGGATGGGGTTGGGCAAACCTTGCAACGTCCGCTTTCTGGGACGT